>JAHIJU010000262.1 GCA_018898235.1 Actinomycetota bacterium
CCGACATGACCTCCCTCATCGGGACCGGACCGTGGGTGAGCGTCCAGGACGCCCTGCTGGACCGTGCCGCCGTGCGCGCAGGTCTGGACCTCGCCCGGCTCGCGACGGTGCGGCTGCCGCAGGCCGTCCAGATGCTGCTCACCGGGGTCGTCGTCATGGCTGACTGGATCGCCTCTGGTGACACGTTTCCCCTGCTGCCAGTCGAGCAGGTGCCGGCAGTTCCGCCGGTCGAGGCCCCGGTCTCCGAGGCCTCGGAGCGGGCAGCGCGGGGCCTGCGCGAGGTGCGGCTCGGGCGCCCCTGGACCCCTTCGCTCGAACCTGCAGACGTCGACGGCCGCTTCGTCGACCGGTTCCCCTGGGCGCTGAGCGGTCCTCGCCCGGTGCAGCGCGCCGTGGTCGAGGCCGCCGCGACGATGACCGCACCCGGGCTGCTCGTGCTCGAGGCCCCGATGGGCGTCGGCAAGACCGAGGCCGCGTTCATGGCGGCCGAGGTTCTCGCCGCGCGCACTGGCGCGAGCGGCTGTTTCGTCGCACTGCCGACGCAGGCCACCTCCAACGCGATGTTCGCGCGGATGCTCGCCTGGTTGGAGCGGCTGCCGGACGGAGCCGGGGTGGGCGCGCAGTCGGTGGCCCTCGTGCACGGCAAAGCAGCGCTCAACGACGACCTGGCTCGCCTTCCGTTCGGCATCCGCGACGGCGCCCCGCTGTACGACGAGGACACCGAGGACTCGGCCACGCGGCGGGTGCGGGCGGTGCTCGGCGAGTGGACCCGGGGTCGCAAACAGGCGGCGCTCAGTGCCTTCGTCGTCGGCACCATCGACCAGGTCCTGTTCGCGGCGCTGCGGGCCCGCCACACCATGCTTCGGCACCTGTCTCTGGCAGGGAAGGTCGTCGTCGTCGACGAGGTGCATGCCGCCGACGTGTACATGTCTGCGTTCCTTGAGCGTGCGCTGGAGTGGCTCGCGGCCGAGGGCACGTCCGTCCTGCTCATGTCAGCCACGCTTCCGGCGGCGCGTCGTTCGGCGTTGTACGTGGCGTACGAGCGCGGGCGGCGCCGTCGGCTCGGCGAGGAGCCGGACGATCTGGACCAGGAGCTGGCGGTGTTGACCCGGTTGGGCGGTGACATCGGCTACCCGTCGGTGGTCGTCACAGGCGAGGACGGCCCTCAGGTTCTGTCCCCGCCAGCCGGTAGCGACGGCCGGGCCGTGCGCCTGCACCAGCTGGACGACGACCTGGAGTCCCTGACTGCGCTGCTGCTCGACCGGTTGGCCGACGGTGGGTGCGCCGTCGTCGTGCGCAACACGGTGCGCCGCGCTCAGGAGACCGCGCGGCACCTCAGCCGGGTCTTCGGCGAGGAGCAGGTGTCGGTCGCGCACGCCGGGTTCCTCGCTGCGGACCGGGTGGCAACGGATCGGGGCTTGCTGGCCAGGTTCGGGCCGCCCGGTGACCGGGTGACGCGGCCGGTGCGGCACGTCGTCGTGGCGACCCAGGTCGTCGAGCAGTCGCTCGACGTGGACTTCGACCTCATGGTGAGCGACTTCGCCCCGATCGACCTCGTGCTGCAGCGCCTCGGACGACTGCACCGGCACCGTCGAGGGCCGGAGGAGCAGGACCGGCCCGTGGGCGTCCGTGAGGCCGAGTGCTACCTCACCGGGGTGGACTGGACGGCGACTCCGCCGACGCCGGTCTCCGGCTCGTGCGCGGTCTACGGCAGGTGGCTGCTCTACGCGGGCCTGGCGGTGGTGCAACCACACCTGGACGGCCTGCCGGTGCGCCTGCCCTCGGACATTTCCAGCCTCGTGCAGACCGCATACGCCGACGACGTCCCAGTCCCGGACGGATGGGAGGACGCGATGGCCGAAGCGCGGGTCAGGTTCCTCCGGGAGCAGCAGGAGCGGGTGGAGGTCGCCAGGACCTTCGCGTTGGAGGCCGTCCTGGCGCACGGGCGGGACCTGTACGACTCGGGCCGCGGCGGGGCTGGGACGATCGACGAGGACTCGCCCCAGGCGCAGGGGTATGTGCGCGACGGCGGGGACTCGATCGAGGTCGTCGTCGTCCAGCGCGGCGACGGGCAGGACCGGGTCCCGGACTGGGTCGAGGGCGGTGGTGAGTCGCTGCCGCTGCGCGACTACCCGGTGCCGCCGGACCAGGCCCGGCGGCTGGCCCGCTGCACGCTGCGCCTGCCGTACGCCCTCACCGTCCCGGGCGTCGCCGACCAGGTGATCGCAGACCTGGAGCAGAACTGGTTCGGTGGGTGGCAGCGCACCCCGTACCTGTCTGGCCAGCTCGCGCTCGTGCTCGACGAACACCGCCGGGCCGAGGTCGCCGGCCACCACCTGACCTATGACCTGCGCCTCGGGCTGGTGGTGGACGGCGATGACCTCTGACCTCAACCCCGCACGCGGGGATCACGTGCAGCCGGACCTGCTACGGGAGGACGCATGACCGACCGAGCGACGTACTCGCTGATCGACGAGCCCTGGATCACCTGCCTGGGCGTGGACGGGCGGACGCAGGAGGTGTCACTCCTCGAGCTCTTCGCGCGGGCGCCCCAGCTGCGGGAGATCGTCGGAGACCTGCCGACGCAGGGGTTCGCCCTGCTGCGGCTGGCGCTCGCCGTCCTGCACCGGGCGGTCGACGGGCCGCGCGACCAGTTCGAGTGGGAGGCTCTCTGGTCGGCCGACGGCCCGCCGACCGACCGCGTCGAGGCCTACCTGCGTCGGTACGCCGACCGGTTCGATCTGTTCGACCTGGAGCGGCCGTTCCTGCAGACCGCGGGTATCCACACCGCCAAGGGCGAGTTCTTCGGCCTGGAGAGGCTCGTCGCCGACGTCCCGGCCGGCCACCCGTACTTCACCACCCGCATCGGCGCGGGTCTGGACCGGCTCACCCCGGCCGAGGCGGCGCGCTGGCTGGTCCACCTGCAGGCGTTCGACGCCAGCGGCATCAAGTCGGGTCTCGTCGGCGATCCTCGGGTCAAGGGCGGCAAGGTCTACCCGCTGGGCACCTCCTGGGCCGGCAACCTGGGCGGGCTCTACCTCGAGGGGCGGACCCTGTGGGAGACGTTGGTGCTCAACCTCGTCCCGCGCGACCAGCCGACCATCGCCCGCTTCGACCGCGAGGATCGAGCCTCCTGGGAGGTCGAGCCGCCCGGCCCCGCCGCCGCCGCGGACCTCGCGGCCCGCCCGTACGGACCGGTGGACCTCTACACCTGGCTCAGTCGCCGCGTGCTGCTGCGTGGTGACCGGGACGGTGTCACCGGGGTTGTCATCGGGTACGGGGACCCGCTCAGCGCACCGAACCGGCATCAGCGTGAACCGATGAGCGCCTGGCGCAACAGCCCGCCGCAGGAGAAAAAGCTCGGGTTGCCGCTGGTCTACATGCCGCAGGCCCACGACCCGACCAAGGCCCTGTGGCGCGGGCTCGCGGCGATCCTGCCCACGGTGTCCCCGCGGGGGAAGGCCGAGGACCGCGCGCGATACCTCACCGCCGGGGTGGTCGACTGGGCCGGACGCGCCCTGGATAGCGACCGCTCGATCGCGCTGCGAGCCGTCGGGATGGTCTACGGCACGCAGAGCGCCGTGGTCGACGACGTGGTGGACGACCGGCTCGTCGTCCGGGCCGCCGTCGTCGGGCCTGAGGCCGCCGGGCTGCAGCACATGATCCTCACTGCGGTGGAGGCCACCGACGCGGGTGTCCTCGCGCTGAAGAACCTCGCGTCGAACCTCGTCAAGGCCGCAGGGGGCACCGACGCCAGGCTGGCCGACGGGGCGCGGGCCAGGGCCGCCGAGCAGGCCTACGCCTCCCTCGACCAGCCGTTCCGCGCCTGGTTGTCCGGTCTGGGCCCGGACACGGACATCGATGTGGCCCGGGAGACCTGGTCGGCCATCGCCCGCCAGGTCCTCGGTGGCCTCGGCGACGACCTCGTGCGGGCCACCGGCCCGGACGCCTGGGTCGGGCGTGAGGTCGGTGGCCGTCGCATCACCAGCCCGGAGGCCCACGGGTGGTTCCGCACCGCGCTGATCACCGCACTTCCACGTCCGCAGCAGCACACCCAGGAGGCGACCGATGAGTGAGACCACGACCATCGCCGAGGCCGAGTCCCCGCCGGGCGGTGCCCGCACCTGGGTGCCGGGTCTGACGCAGAAGTTCGTCGATGCCCAGGTCAGCCGGTTGCAGGCCGGCTACCTGCGCCGCCCGCCCAGCTCGCGAGCACGGGCGGACCTTGCGCGCCTGCGGCGGGTGGTCGGCCACGAGCCCGGGACCGACGTCGAGATCCTCGATCTGACCACAGACCCCGACGCCCCGCGCCCGGCGCAGGACGAGCCCACCGCAGATGAACGGGCGATCCACGTCGCGCTCACGCTCTACGCGGTGCACCAGCAGTCGCAGGAGCGCCGGATGCACGTGCAGGGACGGAGCTTCGGCTCGGCCCTCGGCCGGTTGCGCTACGTCGACGGTGAGGAGAACCCAGGTGTCGTCCGCCGCTTCCAGGCGCTCGGCACCGCGACCGACCTCGCCGAGGCGGCCACCCACGCCCGTGCTCTCGTCACCCTGCTGCGCGGTGCCGGGCAGGGCTTCGACTACGGGCTGCTCGCCCGTGACCTCGTCGCGCTGCAGGACCCGCGCCGCGCCCAGGGAGTCCGGCTGGCCTGGGGACGCGACTTCTTCCGCACCAGAGCCACGGCCCCCGACGGCGCAGCCGACGGAGCCGACACCACCACCCCGACCGCTGAGGAGCTGTCATGAGCCGCACCATCGTCGAGCTGCACGTGCTTCAGACCGTCCCGCCGAGCAACGTCAACCGCGACGACACGGGGAGCCCCAAGACGGCCACCTTCGGCGGCGTGCGCCGCGCCCGGGTCTCCTCCCAGGCGTGGAAGCGGGCCACCCGGGTGGCGTTCAACGACCTGCTCGACACCTCCGACCTGGGAACCCGGACCAAGCGGGTGGTCGAGGTGGTCGCCGCCCGGATCACTGCCGCGCGGCCCGACCTGGCCGAGCGGGCGACCGAGCTGGCCGAGGGCATCGTGCGGTCGACCGGCTTGGAACTCGAGAAGGTCAAGCGGACCAAGTCAAGCGGCGAGGTCTCGGAGAACCAGGAGACGAAGTACCTCGTCTTCCTGTCCAACCTTCAACTCGACCTGCTGGCCACCACGGCGGTCGAGCTCGTCGACCAGCCCGACCCCGCCGCCGCCCTCAAGGCCTTCAAAGGCAAGGGTCTGCTCGACCGCGCCCACTCGATCGACCTCGCGCTGTTCGGCCGCATGGTCGCCGACGTCACCGACCTCAACGTCGACGCCTGCGCCCAGGTGGCCCACGCTCTGTCGGTGCACGCCGTCGACAACGAGTTCGACTACTTCACCGCGGTGGACGACGAGAAGCGCAAGGCGGAGGACGAGGACGCCGGCGCGGGCATGATCGGCACCGTCGAGTTCAACTCCTCCACGCTGTACCGCTACGCCACGGTGGACGTCGACCGGTTGCGCGAGAACCTCGGTGACGACGCCGCGACCCGCCGTGCCGTCGAAGCGTTCGTGCAGGCATTCGTCGTCTCGATGCCTACG
>JAHIJU010000263.1 GCA_018898235.1 Actinomycetota bacterium
GGCCAGATCCGCGTGCGCGAGTCGCCAGCGTGCTCCTCGGCGAGCCGCTCGATCAGCGCGCCCCTGATCTCGCCATCGCGCATACCGGCAGTCTAGGCACGACGGTCCGGAGGAGGGCGTCATGACCGGCGGACCGGACTGGTTCGCGCGCGTGCTCGCGGTGACCGCGATCGCCTTCTCCGTCCTGCAGTTCGTGATCACTTCACGAGGGGACGCGTGGCGACGCCGGGCGGGCAACACCGCCGATCTCCGAGACGTGCTCGCAGAGGTCCTCGCAACGCTCGCTACGGCTGACACGCCTCGCGGGGCAGTCAACCTCTGGACGGCCAGCTTCGACGTGACCATGAAGCGGTTGCTTGAGGAGCTCGCCGTCGTGTCGGACCGCAAGCTCACGCGGCTGGTGCGCAAGCTTCACCGGAGCCTGGTGAGCATCCGTGGGATGGCTACGCCGACACAGGCGGACCTCATGGGAGGCGGCGTTGTGCTGTCGGGCGAGCAGCGCCGGTGGCTCGAGGACGCGCGTGGATCGGCGAAGGCATCGGTGGAGCGGGTGAACCTGGCGATCCGCAAGGGCGGCAAGCAGAAGTAGGCGCTGGACCCGGACAGCCAGCGCCCTCGCGTCCGCCCGCAGAGGGGGAAGACGGGCGCCAGGGTGCTGACACCAACGTGCCAGGCACCGCCGTCACTGCGCTGTGCTACTGAGGTTCCGGTACCGGCACAGACCGGTAGGCCTGTGCCAGGTTGAGCGCACCCCAGCCCCCTGCCCACGCCCCATCCCGCCGCGTATGGCGGGTACATCAAGGACTCAGCGCCGCGCGCCGGGGCGGCTGCGCCTGCCTGACCACCCGACGACGCCAGTGTCGACGCTGCGTGACGCTTCTATGCCTGTAGTCAAGCGGCATCGACAGGATCGGATGAACCGCGCCCGCGCGGTGCCCTTCCTCCTCGACGGCGACGACCTCTGGGCGTCGGGCGAGTACGCCACCTTCCGGGGCGGTGAGCCCGCGAGCAGGTCATCGAGGCTCTCCGCAGCTCCGGGTACGCACACCGCCTGCCCCGCATGTGGTCGCGGACCGCGATGGACTTCGTTCCCATCTCAGCCGCGTCCTCATCGTCACGACGGCGAGGTAACGGGCAGGCCCGGGCCCCGTGAGAGGTCAGCCCTCGGGCACCGTCACGATGGGCGAGTCATCGCCGCACAGGTCCACGTCTTGCCCGTTCAGCGTCACGGCTGTCGACCAGTGGAACCCTGCGCCGAGGTCCTCCAGCAGTGCCACGGGATAGCGAACGGCAATCTGCCCGTCAGCGAACACGGCCCCGTTCGTCACGTTCTCTTGGCTCGCGCTGCCGAAGTCGAACACGAAGTTCGCCGCCTCGGCTCCGCCGATGAACTTGGTCCCGAACTGGTAGCCGATACTGCCGTCGGCAGAGTAGGCGGTCGTGAGGAAGCTCAGCTCGTCCACGTCGCTCGGCTGGAGCGGGTCAGCGAGCTTCATCGCCGCGGACACAAGCGCACCGTCGTTCTGCACCGTCACCTCTGTGATGTCCACTCCGCCCGAGCCGTCGCCCGTCGCATCCTCACAGGTCGAGAAGAACTCGGGGAACCCCGCCACCGTGGGCGCGGTGCTCAGGTCCGCGCTCTTGGCACACGTCCCGTCCTTCGGCTCGCCCGTTGTCGCTCCCGGGAAGGTAACGACGACGTACCCGGCGTTGCCGCCCTTGCCGTCGATTCCGCCGCCCTCGCGGTACGTGCGATCTACGCACACCGCTGTGTCGTCCACGACCACACCCTTGACCGTGAGCCCTTCCCAAATCGGAGCGTCGGGCAGTTCACCGACCACGGCTGCCTCCGCAGCGGCCACCCGCTCCGCGTCGGTCATGGTCGGGGCGGTCGTCTCGGCCGTGGTCTGCTCGGCCGCGGATGTCACGTCGTCGTTGGGCTCCGAGCCGCCGCAGGCAGCGAGGGCCACGGTCAGGGCAGCGACACACAGACTAACGGCAACGCGCCGGACGTTCGGGCTAGTCATGGCCCGGAGCGTAGGGGGTCGGGTGCGGTCTGGTGGCCGGATCACGCGGGAGCCGGGTGTGGTCCGTCCGGTGTTGTGTGGTCCCGTGTGGACCTGTTGCCCCCGCTTCACCTCGCTCGCGCAGGTCCTCCCCTAGTGCGGTGACCTCGACCGCGGTGAGGACCAGCCCACCGGGCTCCACGACAGGGGCCGGAGGCGGGGTGGCGCGGCGCCGGATCGGCGGTGCGGGTGGGGCCGGAGGGGCGTCCAAAGTCGATCGCTACTGAGACCGGGCCGTTCGTGCGCGACACGCCGTGGGGCCAGTGTCCAGAAGTCGTGTCCGAAAGGCCGCTCTCGAAAGTCGGATGTCAGAGGTCTCTGAGACGGTCTGGGCATGACAACCACCACTGAGCCCGCCACGAGCGGCACGAGCGCTTCCATCGGGCACGTCCACGGCTACGCGCGTGTCAGCACCGGTGACCAGACGGCGGCTCTGCAGCAGGACGCGCCGCGAACTGCGGGTGCTGCGCGGATCTGGACGGATGTCGCCTCGGGTGCCACCACCAGTCGCCCGCAGCTCGACGCGATGCTCGATGGCTTGCTGCCTGGTGACACGGTTGCGGTGTGGCGCCTGGACCGCCTCGGGCGCTCGATGAGTCATCTGCTGGCGACGATCGACTCGTTGACCGCGCGCGGGGTCGGCTTTCGTTCGTTGACCGAGAACATCGACACGACCACGGCAGGGGGCAGGTTGGTGCTGGGGATCTTCGCCTCCCTCGCCGAGTTCGAGCGCCAGCTGATCCGGGAACGGACAGTGGCCGGCCTTGCCGCGGCACGCTCACGTGGGGCACGGCTGGGGCGCCCGAGCGTCGTGACACCGGCCAAGATGGCGGCTGCCCGTTCACTGATCGACGCGGGCTCGACTGTGACCGAGGCGGCGGCTGCCGTCGGAATCAGCCGCCCGACGCTGTACCGGCACCTTCAGGCAGGCGCCCTGAGCGCGGTCGGTGTGAATAGTCCCTGAGACTGTAACTTCTGCCCCCGGCAGGGGATGCGCAGCCCGCTGGGGCGGTGCCGCGCGTGAGGCTATTCAGTCGGGTCGCTCGCACTTCGACGGGCAATCGAACGGCATATGCCAGCTGGTCGGGTTCCTCCGCCGTCCACCAGTAGACCATTCCGAATGCCGCCCGCGGGTTCCCCAGATGCTCCGCGTCGCCCTCTGCGGCGTCAGATTCGCGACGCAGTCGGGCGGCTAGGTCATGTCGCGGCCGCGAGGTACCCCGCGGGTGGCCCGGGCGCAGTACTTCGGATGGCGCATTCCATGTCTGGTCGAATCGGCTGGCCTAGGCGGCATCGAACTCGACGTCTCGCGCTGCGCCGAGCTCGGCATCCTCGCGCCGCGTCGCGCGCACTGCTGCCTTGCACTGGCCGAAGGCAGCACGGGTGGCTCGCGCTCGCGGGACCGGCAGGCGCTCGAACTCGAGACGCATGCCATCGTCGGCGCGCTCGGGCAGGCGCCGCTCGACGACTTCGTGCATCGCTCGATGCCACCGACGTTGCGCCCGGCCGCGGCGAAGGACGTCTGGCCGACCGTGGGGTCTCACGTGTCGCCACCACCAGACCTGCCGCCGCCAGCGACCGAACCACGCGGGAGGGCCGGACCGGCGTGAACCCAAGACCAGGCCCGCGCCTTGCCACGTTTCATGGGCCCGTCCACCAGCGACAGCATCAGTGCACTGGGCGTCCCGCAGCTACCCCGGGGCGCACACCAGGCGGCGGCAGGCGAGCGTGTCGATGTACCGACGCAGTGAGGCTCGAAAGGGGCGGGCCGGTGCTACACACAAGCCGAGGCGGACGGTCCGGGTCGTCTGCCGGCGTTGGGCGCTGACCGGCTCGATGCCCACCCTGCTTCGACGCTGCTAGCTGTACTGCCCA
>JAHIJU010000264.1 GCA_018898235.1 Actinomycetota bacterium
ACCCGCGGGTCAACCCCTACGGCGGGGCCATCGCCGTCGGCCACCCGCTCGCCTCCTCGGGTGTGCGGCTGATGATCCAGCTCGCCCGCCAGTTCGCCGAGCACCCCGAGGTCCGCTACGGCCTGACGGCGATGTGCGTCGGGCTCGGTCAGGGCGGAACGGTCATCTGGGAGAACCCCCACCACACGGAGGCCGCCAAGTGAGCCAGTACACCGAGACCGTCACCCACGCGTACGCCCGGGACGTCCGGTTCCCGGACCACGGCGGGACGCTCGTCCTGGTGACGATCGACAACGGGTTCGACCACACCAGACCCACGACCTTCGGCCCGGCCGGCATCGCCGAGCTGGAGGCGACACTGGCCGCGGTCCGCGACCGCGTGCTGGCCGGTGAGGTGGCGGCCGTCGCCGTCACCGGCAAGCCGTACGTGTTCGCGGCCGGGGCCGACCTCAAGCAGGTGACCGGTGCCGCCGACCGGACGGCCGCGCTTGAGCTGGCCCGTGCCGGCCACCGCGCGTTCAGCCTGCTGGCCGACCTGCCCGTGCCGACCTTCGCCTTCGTCAACGGGGTCGCCCTCGGTGGCGGGTTCGAGCTGGCGCTGGCCGCCGGGCACCGGACGGTCTCGGCGGACGTCCGTGCACTCGGGCTCCCCGAGACGGGCCTGGGCCTGGTGCCCGGTTGGGGCGGCGCCTACCGCGTCCCGCGCCTGATCGGGGTGGCCGCCGCCCTCGACGTGATCCTCACCCGCCCGGCCCAGAACCGGCCGCTGACAGCCGCCCAGGCCGCCGAGCTCGGGCTCGTCGACGTGGTCCTGGACCCGGCCGACTTCCTCGAGCAGTCCATCCGCTGGGCCGCCGCCGTGGTCCGCGGCGACATCGAGGTGCCGCGTCGCCGGCTGGACGACGAACCGGTGTGGGCCGGAGCAGTCGCGTCCGCCCGCACGGCCCTCGACGAGACGGTGCACGGTTCGCGCCCGGCCCCGTACCGCGCGCTCGACCTCATCGCCGCCGCGCGCACCGCCTCCGAGTCACAGGCCTTCGCCGCCGAGGACGACGCGCTGGCCGATCTGATCATGTCCGACGAGATGCGCGCGAGCGTCTATGCGTTCTCCCTGGTCGGTGCGGCGAAACGCCCCTCAGGTGCGCCCGACCGGTCGTTGGCGGCACCGGTCACCCGCGCCGGGGTGGTCGGCGCCGGTCTGATGGCCGCCCAGATCGCGGTGCTGCTCGCGCAGCGCCTCGAGGTCCCCGTGGTGCTCCGAGACCTGGACGCGGACCGGGTGGCCGCCGGACTGGCGGCCGTGCGCGCCCAGGTCGACGCCCAGGTCACCCGTGGCCGGCTGAGCCCTCAGGCCGCCGCGCGCGTGGTCGCCAGGATCACCGGGAGCACCGAGCTGTCGGTGTTCGCCGGCTGTGACCTGGTGATCGAGGCCGTCACCGAGCTGCTCGAGGTCAAGAAGCGGGTCTTCGCCGAGCTGGAGCAGGTCGTCGCACCGGGGACCGTCCTGGCGACCAACACCTCGGCCCTGTCCGTGACCGCCATGGCGGCCCATCTGCAGCACCCCGAGCGCGTGGTCGGGCTGCACTTCTTCAACCCGGTCGCGGCGATGCCGCTGGTCGAGGTCGTGCAGGCCGCGACCACCTCGGCCCACGCGCTGGCCACGGCGTTCGAGGTCGCGGCCCGGCTGCGCAAGACGGCCGTGCTGGTGAGCGACCGTCCGGGCTTCGTGGTCAACCGGCTCCTCGTGCTGCTGCTGGGGATCGTGGTCGACACCATCGACCGCGGGACACCCGTCGAGGTGGCCGATCGGGCGCTCGACCCGCTCGGGCTGCCGATGCCGCCGTTCGAGCTGTTCGACCTGGTGGGGCCCGCCGTCGGGCTGCACGTCCTGGAGACGCTCAACGCCGATCTCGGGCCGCGGTTCCCCGTCTCGCCGGGACTGGCCAAGCTCGTCGCCGACCACGTCCCGGTCGTCCAGGCGTCGCGCGGGAAGGGCCTGCCCCGCCGCGCCGACCCTGCCATCCAGGCGGTCTTCGACGAGCACCCCGAAGCGCAGCAGGCCGCGCTGGACGAGGAGGGCGTCCGTGACGCCGTGCTCCAGGCGCTCACCGCCGAGATCGGACGGATGCTCGACGAGGGCGTCGTCGCCTCGCCTCAGCAGATCGATCTGTGCATGATTCTGGGCGCGGGCTGGGGCTTCCACCTCGGCGGGATCTGCCCGTACCTCGACCGGACCGGCTGGTCGCTGCGGGTGCTCGGCCACCGCCTGCTGGCGCCGGGCCTGGCGGACATCCAGCCCGCCGCCTGACGCGACCGCGCGGCCCGGGGCCTAGAAGGTCGTCAGGCCCCGGGCGCGGAACTGTGAGCGCACCCGCTCGACGAGCTCGTGGCTCGGCGGGCGGGTGTCCGCCAGCTCGTACCGCAGCCCGAGGTCGGCCCACTTGTCGCGGCCCATCTGGTGGAACGGCAGCACCTCGACCCGGGTGACGGTCGGCAGCGCAGCGATGTGGTCGGCGACGGCCTCGACGTTCTCGACGGCGTCGGTCAGACCCGGCACCAGCACGAACCGCACCCAGATCGGCGTCCCGGCCCCGGACAGGCGGCGCCCGAACTCCAGCGTCGGGGCCAGCTCGTGCCCGGTGACCTTCCGGTAGGTGTCCGGCAGACCCGACTTGATGTCGAGCAGCACGAGGTCGAGGTCGGCGATCATCGCGTCGGTGCAGGCCGCACCGAGGAAGCCCGAGGTGTCCAGCGCGGTGTGGATGCCCAGCTCCTTGGCCCCGCGCAGCAGCCTGGCCGTGAAGGCCGGCTGCATGAGCGGCTCACCGCCGGAGACCGTGAGGCCTCCCCCGCTCGAACGGAACACCCCGCGGTAGCGGCGCAGGCGACGCAGCAGCTCATCGGCCTCGATCGGGGTGCCGCGGCGCATCTGCATGGTGTCGGGGTTGTGGCAGTACAGGCACTGCAGCGGGCAGCCCGACAGGAACACGGTCATCCGGGTCCCGGGTCCGTCGACCGCGGTGACCAGCTCCCACGAGTGCACGGAGCCCAGGTCACCGGAGCGCAGCGCCGCGAACCGCTCGGTGCGCCCCAGCTCGTGCCCGGTCAGCCCGGCCGTGCCATGACCCGCGGTGCGGACGCTCGACCCGGCCACCATCGGCAGGCCCAGCTCGACGACGGGAGCACCCTGGGTCGGCACCGCCGGAAGATTCATGGGTTGATTTTACGCGAGCCCTCGGGAAGTCGTCCCAGGACCCTCGTCCCGACTGTGGTCGCGCAACGGGCGGACGGGCGCCGGCAGGTCAGCGGACCAGCACGAGCAACCCGTACGCACCGCCCCGGCACAACGCCGCGTCCACGAGCTCCACGAGTCGCGCACCACGCGCCTGCGGGTCCGCCCCCAGGTCGTCGGCCTGCACGGGGTACGGGCACGCCAACCCGGCCTGCGCCTCGGCGTACGGCAGCTTGGCCACCGAGGCCACCAGCTCATCGGGCGTCCCCGTCCACGCGAACAACGGCGCCTGGGCCGGCCGGCCGTCCGGGGTCGCCCCCGTCGACGTCCCGTCACCGGGCTCGGGCCGGACCAAACCCTGCGCGTGCAGCGCACCCCGGTACGTCTGCCGACCACGCAGCGCCGACATGAACGTGCGCAGCAGCCACACCGCCAGCTCGTCGGCACGATCGTCGTCCGTCCCGAACCGCGGGACGGAACCCTCCAGCTCGACGTCGACCACCAGACCGTCGGTGGACCGCACCGGGCGGACTGTCGCGTGGCGGATCGCCGCGAGGCTGTCGGCCGCGATCGCGACCCCCGCCACCTCGCACACCAACGAACGCAGCACGATCGCGTCCGACAGCGCCATCGCCACGCGTTCGTACCCGTACCGGTCCCGGGTCGCATGGGCGCAGACCAATGAGTCCACCGCCACCCCGGCGAGCCAGTCGAGGGTGGCCCGCAGCCGGGGCACCACATCGTCGAACACGAGCACATCGCCGGTCACCGCCGAGGCGACCGGCCCCACCTGACGACCGGTGAGCTCGTCGCGCCCACCGTTGAGGGCGTAGAGCAACGCCTTCGCGAGGTTGACCCGCACACCGCCGTAGGTCACCTGCCGTCCCACCCGGACCGCCGTCGATGCGCTCCCGACGATCGCCGCATCATCGCCCCACGACGCCCGGACCAGGTCGTCCGAGACGTACGTCACCCGGACCCCGGACAGGCTCGCCTCGGCACAGGCGCGCCGGAACGGCGCGGGCAGCCGCGAGGACCACAGCACGGCAAGAGCCGGCAGGGGCCCGTCCGCCACGTTGCGCAGCGCCTGCAGGAACCGCATCGACGTGCCGGTCACCAGGTGCCGCCCGTCCTCGGCGGTCCCGCCGAGTGTCAGCACCACCGGCCGGCACGCCCGCAGCCGACCCACGATGCCGAGCACCAGCACCACGTCGTCGCAGATCTCCTGCGCGCGGGCGGCCGTCAACGTCCCGGTCGCCAGGTCGCGCGCGATGTAGACGTCGAGGAAGCCCGCGTTGCGGCCCCACGCCGTCTCGGCGGTTGCGATCTCGACCAGACCCGCGAGATAGGCCAGCAGCATCCACTGCGCCGCCTCGCGCGCCGTCCGGGCGGGCTGCGCCAGATCGACACCGGCCCGGTCGCCGAGCTCGGCCAGCTGGGACATCCCGATGAGCTGTTCGGCCAGGTCCGCCCGCTGGCGCACCACCTGCTCCGTGCTGGCCAGCAGGTCGAGTTCGTTGCGCTCGGCGCGCTTGGCCGCGGCCAGGGCGTCCAGGCCGTAGAGAGCGACCCGCCGCACATCACCCAGGACGCGACCGCCGCCGTCGACCGGGCCATTCACCAGGTGCACGGCCCGCGCCGCCCGCACCTCCTGGGATGCGACGTCCTCGAAGGCCTGCGCGGGGGCGGCACGTGTCTGCAGGGAATGCCAGACCTCGCCCGGCAGCCCGACCAGAAGCTCGGCAACCCAGTCACCCAGACCGCCCGCAGCCCGCTGCACCAGGGCGGCGACACGCGGCGACGGCCCGGCCAGCGCCACGTCCGCACAGGACGACGGTGCAATGTTCCGCAGCACGAAGTCGCGTACGTCTATCTGCTCCTGCCATGGGCCGGCGGCGAAGCCGGCCCATGCGGCAACTGCAGCCGTCCCTGTGAGGTCGATGCTCATCACCGCTCCAGGTCTCGGTCCATCTCGACCATACGGAGCCGGTTCTGCACCCGACCGGGACGTAGGACCTGTGGCCCGTCAGCCTGCGTCGGCGAGCAGTGCGAGCACTTGACCTGCGATCTCGTGCGGTCCGAGGTGCAGCTCGGCGACCAGCTGCTCTCGGCTGGCGTGCGGGAGGAAGCGTCGGGGCACCCCGAACGACTGCACGCGCGTCCCCATCCGGGCACCGGCAGCCGCCACGAGTGTGCCGATCCCGCCGTCGACCAGCCCGTCCTCGATCGTCACGACGTGGTGGTGCTCGCCGACCAGCTTGACCAGCGCGCTGGGCAGCGGCAGGGCCCAGACCGGGTCCACCACCTCCACACCCAGCCCGTGCGCCGCCAGGATCTGCGCCACGGCCAGCCCCGTCGCGGCCATCGACCCGATCCCGACCACCAGGACGCGAGGCTGCCCGTCCCGGCCCTCGTGGCGGGCGAGCACGTCGAGGCCGTCGATCTCGTCCACCGCGGGCAGCGGGGCCCCGAGGGCGCCCTTGGGGTACCGCACGACGGTCGGACCGTCGTCGACGTCCACCGCCGCGCGCAGCGCCGCACGCAGGGTCTGCTCGTCACGCGGGGCGGCGAGGCGCAGCCCCGGCACGATGGACAGCAGCGCCAGGTCCCACATGCCGTTGTGGCTGGCACCGTCGTCACCGGTCAGCCCGGCACGGTCGAGCACGAACGTGACACCGGCCTTGTGCAGCGCCACGTCCATGAGCAGCTGGTCGAACGCCCGGTTGAGGAACGTCGCGTAGACCGCGAACACGGGGTGCAGGCCGGCGAACGCCATCCCGGCGGCAGCGGTCGCGGCGTGCTGCTCGGCGATCCCGACGTCGACCACCCGGTCGGGGAACTCCTCGGCGAAGGCGGCCAACCCGACCGGCTGCAGCATGGCCGCCGTCAACGCCACGACATCGGGCCGACGACGTGCGATCTGGACGATCTCGTCCGCGAAGACGCTGGTCCACCCGAAACGGGAGGGTGCCAGCGGCAGCCCGGTCTCGGGGTGGATCGGGACGACGGCGTGGAACCGGTCCGCGGCGTCCTGCTCGGCGGGCGAGTACCCGTTCCCCTTGCGGGTGATGACGTGCACGATGACGGGTCCGCCGTAGGCCTTGGCCAGGCGCAACGCCCGCTCCACCGCAGGTTCGTCATGGCCGTCGACCGGACCCATGTACTTCAGCCCGAGGTCCTCGAACATGCCCTGCTGCGGCGCGACGACGTCCTTGATGCCCTTCTTCAGACCGTGCAGCGCGTCGTAGGCGAAACGTCCCGGAGGACCCGAACGGCGCAACGTCGACTTGCCCCACTCGAGCACCGACTCGTACCCCCGGGTCGTCCGCAGGGCGTCGAGGTGCCGGGCCAGGCCGCCGATCGTCGGTGCGTACGACCGTCCGTTGTCGTTGACCACGATCACGATGCCGCGGTCGTTGCCGTCGGCGATGTTGTTGAGGGCTTCCCAGGCCATGCCGCCGGTGAGGGCGCCGTCGCCGATCACCGCCACGACCGACCGGTGGTCCTCGCCCATCAACGCCCGTGCACGTGCGATGCCGTCGGCCCACGACAGCGCGGTCGAGGCGTGCGAGTTCTCGACGACGTCGTGCTCGGACTCGCCGCGGGACGGGTAGCCGGACAACCCACCCCGCTTGCGCAGCCCCGAGAAGTCGGTGCGCCCCGTGAGGAGCTTGTGGACGTAGGCCTGGTGCCCGGTGTCGAAGACGAAGGTGTCCTGCGGCGATCGGAACACCCGGTGCATCGCGATCGTCAGCTCGACGACTCCGAGGTTCGGACCGAGGTGCCCGCCGGTCCGTGAGACCTTGTCCACGAGGAACGCGCGGATCTCGACGGCGAGCCGGGTCACCTGCCGGGCCGACAGCTTCTGCACGTCCGCGGGAGAACGGATGCCCTCGAGCAGTCCCACGCCCGTCCCTCCTCCACGTACGGCACCCGTGCCGTACGGGTCGCGGGACTCGGACGTCCCGGGTCCACCACTGTAGACGTCCTAGGCCCTTCGGTCCGGGCGAACCGGAAGGATGCCCCGGCGGCCACGTCGGGCGGGCGCACGGCCGTCAGGTCACCGGCCGGCGGCCGAGGGCCGACGACGGGCCGCGCGCCGCCGGAAGAGCCGGACGGCCACCCAGGTCATCGCCACGAGCACCACCACGACGAGCAGCGGCACGAGCACGGCCGCCACCGACAGGCCCAGGCTGACCCCGTCCTCGGCCGTGCTGACGACGGGTCCGGCGAGCCCGCCGGTCGCCACGTTCACCACCGGTCGCACGGTGGCCTTGGTGGTGTGCACCACCAAGGCCACGACCACCCCGACCACGACACCGACCCACGGGTGCTCCCGCATCCACGACGAGCCCTCCAGATCGGCTGCGGCCTGGCTCGCAGCGAAGACCAGTCCTCCCATGGCCGGGCGGAGCATGCTCTGGACCACGTCGTTGAGCGAGTCGACCGCCGGGACCTTGTCGAGCAGCACGTCCGAGGCCACCAGCAGGGTGCCGATCCCGATCGCCCACCAGCTGGTCATCCACTCGAAGCCGGACGGGAGCTGGACCACCGTCGTGAACCGCGCGAGCAGCGCCATGACCAGGAAGGGGATGGCGGCGTTGAGGCCTGCCGCGGCCGCCAGACCGATCCCCGTGAGCGCCACCATGGCGCGAGGGTAGCGAGCCGATGTGGCCCAGGTCACCCTGCGATCCGGTATCCCTGCGGCATCGCCGCGCGTCAGTGTGCCGTCCGCGCACCGGGCGAGGACAGGAGGAGGTCATGGTGAAGACGAACGAGAGCGGGATCGACCGTGGGGTACGCGCAGTGCTGGGGCTCGCCGCCGCGGGTGCAGGCATCGCCGTCGGGGCCGGCACGCTCGGCGGGATCGTGCTGCTCGTCGTCGCCGTGGTGCTGGTGGGCACGGCAGCGGTCGGCTTCTGCCCGCTGTACCGGCTGTTCGGCGTGAGCACCTGCCGAACCCGGACCCCGGCGAGCTGACGCCCGCTAGCGTCACCGCTGTGACGACCGGGCAGCTGGCACAGGCGATCGCCGATCAGCTGCCCGGTCTGCTGCGCTATGCCCGCACGCTCACCTCCGACACCGCGACCGCCGAGGACCTGGTGCAGGAGACCGTGACCCGCGCGCTCGAACGCGCCGAGGGCTTCCGGTACGAGTCGTCCCCGGCGACCTGGTTGCACTCGATCCTGCACAACCTCGCCATGGACCACGTCCGGCGCAGCCACGAGGTGCCGGTCGCCGACGTCATCGACCGGGTGGAGGCCGCCTGGCGGGACGACTCCTACACGGTCGACGCCGAGCAGGTCGTCATCCGCGCCCAGGACGCCGCACAGCTGCGCGATGCACTCGTCCACCTTCCGGTGATCTACCGATCCGCCCTGCTCCTGCACGACGGCGCCGGGCTGACGACCGCACAGGTCGCCCAGATCCACCGGATCGGACTGCCGGCCGCCAAGCAGCGCCTCCGACGGGGCCGGATGATGCTGGTGAGCGAGCTCGCCCGGGCCGACGAACGAGCGGCGGCGACCCGCGGTGTCCCGTTGCGGTGCTGGGACGCACGGCGCTCGATCAGTGACTACCTCGACGGCGCACTCGATGCAGCGACGGCCGGCCGGGTGGTCGGCCACCTTCGCGGCTGCCCGACGTGCCCTCCGTTGTACGCGGCGCTGGTGGCTGCCACCGGCGCCCTCGCCGCCGCCGGCGCCCCGGCCCCGGACGCGGGCGCCCGCGACCCCGACTCGGTCGTACCGCCCGCACTCGCCCGCCGGCTGGACGGCCTTCCCGGACCGCGTACCTGAGGCGCTCGCGGCACCCCTCCCGGTACCGTGGGTGCAATGCGCTTCCTGCCTGGCCACGAGGCCACCACGGACCTGACGTACGGCGACGTGTTCCTCGTCCCGTCGCGCTCGGAGATCACCTCCCGCTTCGACGTGGACCTGGCGACCTCCGACGGCACGGGCACCACGATCCCGGTCGTCGTGGCGAACATGACGGCCGTTGCCGGCCGCCGGATGGCCGAGACCGTCGCCCGACGAGGCGGGGTGACCGTGCTCCCCCAGGACGTGCCCGGCGATGTGGTCGCCGAGGTGGTCGCCTCCGTCAAGACCCGGCACACGGTGGTCGAGACGCCGGTGGTCGTGACCGAGCACGACACCGTCCACACGGCCCTGACCCTGATCGGCAAGCGAGCCCACGGCGCCGCGGTCGTCGTGGCCGACGGCCGGCCCGTCGGGGTCGTGACCGAGGCCGACTGCCACGGCGTCGACCGCTTCACCCAGGTCGGGCAGGTGATGGCCGGCCACCCGACGACCCTCGACCTGGCCGTGCTCGAGGACGGCGGCACACGCGGTCTCGAGGCCGCGTTCGACCGGCTGCACGCGACCCGGCGACGGTTCGTGCCGGTGGTGCGCGACGGATCGCTGGTCGGCGTCCTCACCCGGATCGGGGCGCTGCGCTCCTCGATCTACACCCCCGCGCTCGACGCGGCCGGCCGGCTCCGGGTGGCCGCCGCCGTCGGGATCAATGGCGACGTCAAGGCCAAGGCCGCCGAGCTGCTCGAGGCGGGCGTCGATGTGCTCGTGGTCGACACGGCGCACGGCCACCAGCGCAAGATGCTCGACGCGCTCGAGGCCGTCCGCTCGCTCGACCCCCAGGTCCCCGTGGTCGCCGGCAACGTGGTGACCGCGCAGGGCACCCGCGACCTGATCGCCGCCGGGGCGACCATCGTCAAGGTCGGCGTCGGCCCGGGCGCCATGTGCACCACGCGCATGATGACTGCCGTCGGCCGCCCGCAGTTCTCCGCGGTCCTCGAGTGCGCGGCCGCTGCCCGGGAGCTCGGCGCCCACGTCTGGGCCGACGGCGGTGTGCGGCACCCGCGCGACGTCGCGCTGGCCCTCGCCGCCGGGGCCTCCCAGGTGATGATCGGCTCCTGGTTCGCCGGCACCCACGAGTCGCCTGGCGACCTGCACGACGACGGAACCGGCCGGCTCTACAAGGAGTCGTTCGGCATGGCCTCGGCCCGCGCGGTGGCCGCCCGGACCCGCGGTGGCACACCGTTCGAACGCGCCCGCAAGGGGCTGTACGAGGAGGGCATCTCGTCCTCCCGGATGTACCTCGACCCGCGCCGGCCCGGCGTGGAGGACCTGCTCGACGCGATCACCTCCGGGGTCCGCTCGGCCGCCACCTACGTCGGCGCGAGCACCCTGGCCGAGCTCCACGACCGCGCCGTGGTCGGCATCCAGTCGGCGGCCGGCTACGACGAGGGCCGCCCGCTGCCGGACGGGTGGTGAGCGCCGTGCTGATCGCGACGGCCGATCTGGTCGACCGGTACGGCGAGGAGCTGGACTCGTGCGACACGCCGCTGCGCCAGCTCGGCGGGCGCCGCGCCTTCGCCGGACGGGCCGTGACGATCTCCTGCCACCAGGACAACGGCCTGGTGAAGTCGACCTTGGCCGAGCCCGGCGACGGCCGCGTGCTCGTGGTCGACGGTGGCGGTTCGCTCCACACGGCCCTCATGGGTGACCTGATCGCGGCATCCGCCATCGCGAACGGCTGGGCGGGCGTCGTGATCAACGGTGCGGTGCGGGACAGCGCCACGCTCGCCCGCCTCGACCTGGGCGTCAAGGCGCTGGGCACCAACCCGCGCAAGTCCGCCAAGAGCGGCGCCGGCCGCAAGGACGTGGTCGTCGAGTTCGGCGGTGCCCGGTTCGTGCCGGGCTCGCTCGTGGTCGCCGACGACGACGGGGTCGTCGTCCTCCCCGCCCACGTCGGTCCGGCCGATATCGTCGTCGCGTGAGCCGCCCCGTCCTGGTCCTGACCCACTCCCCTCTTGAGGGTCCCGGTCTGGTCGCCGCCGCCCTGGACCACCCCTACCGCGTCCGCACCGTCCTGGACGAACCGCAGCCACGGCTCCCGTCGGTCGACGAGATCGCCGGTCTCGTCGTCATGGGTGGGCCGCCGGATGCCGACGACGACGCACACCACCCGGGACTGGCAGCAGAACGCGCGCTGCTCGCCCAGGCCGTCGACGCGGACGTGCCGACGCTGGGCGTGTGTCTCGGTGCCCAGCTGCTCGCCCTTGCCCTCGGGGCGCGTCTGCTGCGCCGGGCCGGGACCGAGATCGGGTTCGCCCCGATCGAGCTCGTCGCGAGCGACCCGCTGCTGGACCCGCTCGGCAGCCCCGCGCAGGTGCTGCACTGGCACCTCGACCAGGTCGAGCTGCCCGTCGGCGCCACGCTGCTCGCCAGCAGCGCCCTGACTCCTGTCCAGGCGTTCCGCGCCGGGTCGGCGTTGGGCCTGCAGTTCCACATCGAGGTCGACGCCCCCCTGCTCGACCTGTGGCTGTCGGCACCGGACGACCTCGTGGACGGCGAGCAGCGTGCCGTGATCGCGGCCGAGGGCGCCCGCGTGCTCCCCGGGCTGACGACGGCGGCCACGGTCGTGCTCGAGCGGTTCGGGGAGCAGGTCCGGGCGCGGGGATGAGCTCCTCGGTCGATGCACGGACCCAGCTCGCTGACCTCGCCGGTCGGGGCTCCGCGCCGGCGTTCGACTCCTGGTCGGCGCTGCCCGCACCGGCCGTCGTCCGCCGTTCGGCGGTCCTCGTGCTCTTCGGTGTGCTCGACCGCACACCCGCGCGCACGCACGGATCCGTACCGGCCGATCTCGACGTGCTGCTGCAGCGGCGATCGGCCACTCTCAGTCATCACCCCGGTCAGATCTCCTTCCCCGGTGGCGGGATCGAGGCCGGCGAGAGCCCGCAGGACGCAGCCGTCCGCGAGGCGGTCGAGGAGACCGGGCTGGAACCCGCCGGGGTCGAGGTGCTCGGATCGTTGGCTGCGCTGCCGCTCCCGGTGAGCGGCAACCTGGTCACGCCGGTCCTGGCCTGGTGGGCGCGGCCGTCGCAGGTCGCGGCCGTCGACCACGCCGAGACGGTCGACGTGTTCCGGGTGCCGGTCGCCGACCTCATCGCACCGGACCACCGGGCGACCGCGCGCCGTGGGACCGCACGGACCCCGGCGTTCGTGCTCGACGGCGTCCTGGTCTGGGGCTTCACCGCGCTCGTGCTCTCGGGCATCTTCGACGCGCTCGACTGGACCGTCCCCTGGGACCAGACTCGCGTCGTCGAGCCGGTCGTATGACGGGGACCGTCCGGGAGCACCCGGTGCACGAGTTCCGGATCGATGCTCCCCTCGTCCAGGCTCTGCTCGTCGAGCAGCATCCGGACCTGGCCGGACAACAGCTTCGGCGCGCCGGGTCGGGCTGGGACAACGCCCTGTTCAGGCTCGGTGACGACCTGGCCGTGCGGCTCCCGCTGCGCGAGCTCTCGGTGCCGCTCGTCGCCCACGAGCAGCGCTGGCTCCCCCGGCTGGCTGCAGCCCTGCCGGTCGCGATCCCGGCCCCCGTCCGCAGGGGACGACCGTCGTCGCTGTTCCCCGCACCCTGGTCCGTCGTCCCGTGGCTGCGCGGCGACGGCGCAGACACCGTGCCCGTGGCGGATCGCACCGGCTGGGCCCAGGATCTCGCCCGTGCGTTCGAGGCCCTGCACACCCCGGCCCCGCGGGACGCGCCGTACAACCCGTACCGCGCGGTCCCGCTCGCCGATCGCACGACGGTGGTGCGCCCCCGGCTGGCCACGACCCCCGACGCCCCCGTGCTGCTCGCGACCTGGGACGACGGCCTC
>JAHIJU010000265.1 GCA_018898235.1 Actinomycetota bacterium
CTGGAGGCTGTCCTCGGACATCTCCTCCTCGGTCTTGCGAGGAGCGTCGTAGTCGGTAGCCATCTGTGGCGTCACTCTCCGTGGTCGGGTCGTTCTGTACGCGGCATCAATGCGCGGGGAGCCGGATTTGTTCCGGGCCGCGGGCGGCCCGTCCCCGCACGGCGGCACGGATTCTGCACCATGTCGGGCCTGACGGCGAACCGGGAGGTCGGCGCGCCGCCCATCCGGCTCTGCGACAGCTCCCCGGCGCGCCCTCAGAGCGGGCCGTCGGCCCCCGCGCCCTCCAGGACGGCCATCAGCTCGCCGGTCCGCACGGGGTGGCCCGCCACCGTCATCACCTGCCCCGCCGCCAGCCCACGCAGCCCGCTCACCTGCCCGCCTGCTTCGGTCACGACCAGGCTCGGGGCGGCAAGGTCCCACGGCTGCAGGCCCCGCTCGAAGTAGAGGTCGAGCCCGCCCGTGGCCAGGGTGCACAGGTCCAGACCCGCCGAACCCAGCCGGCGGATGTCCCGCACCTGCGGGAGGAGCTCGGCGAGGACCCTGCCCTGCAGCTCGCGCACCTCGCGGCGATACCCGAACCCCGTGCCCACCAGGCACAGGTCCAGCGGGCCCGGCTCGCGCAGCTCGAGCCGTCGCCCGTCCAGCCACGACCCCGCGCCGCGGCCGGCCGTGAACGTCCGCCCGTCGCCCGGCGCGTGCACGCAGCTGGCCAGCACCGTCCAGGTGGCCGGGTCGGGCACCCCGTCATCGGGCATCAGCACCGCGGCCACCATGACGGCGTAGTTGGCCAGCCCGTACAGGTAGTTCACCGTCCCGTCGATCGGGTCGACCACCCACGTCACCCCGGTGCGCCCCGGGGTGAAGCCGCCCTCCTCGCCCAGCACGCCGTCCCCCGGCCGCGCAGCACCCAGCAGGTCACGCAGCAGCGCCTCGGACGCCAGGTCCATCGCGGTCACCACGTCCTGCGGGCTCGACTTGGTCGCGGCGACCTCGACCCGGTCGGGGCGCCCGTCCCGCACCAGGTCGCCCGCGCGGCGCGCGACCCGTTCGGCGATGTCGCGCAGCTCGTCGACCTGGTCCCGGGAGATGTCGTTCGGTATGGCCACCCGCCCATCCTGCCCGACGGCGGAACCGGGTCCCGGCCGACGGCTCACCGGCACAGGTCCAAGCGAACGGGCGTCGACGATGGCACCCTGTGGTGGGAGGTGCCATGGGAGAGCTTGAGCTGGTGGGTCTGCACGACGACGGAGAACACCTCGTCCTGCTCGGACCCGACGGGCAGCGGTTCCGGCTCCGCATCGACGAGCCGCTGCGCGCGGCCGTGCGTCGCGACCGTCCGCAGCTCGAACAGCTGCGCGCCGAGCGCGCCGGCACGCTGAGCCCGCGGGAGATCCAGGCCGCGATCCGAGCCGGTGCGACGGCGGCGGAGGTGGCCCGGCAGGGCGGCCTGGACGTCGACGCCGTACGCCGCTACGAGGGCCCCGTGCTCGCCGAGCGCGAGTTCATCGCTGAGCAGGCGAAGAGCGCACGCGTCGGCCACGAGGCGGGGTCGCCCGCGCTCGGCGACCTGGTGGCCGACCGCCTGGCCGCCCGCGGCATCGACGTCGCGACGCTGGCCTGGGACGCCGCACGACGACAGTCCGGACCGTGGACCGTGCTCGCACGCTTCATCGTCGGCACCGACGGGCGGGAGGCACGCTGGACCTACGACCCCGCCAGCCGCAGCCTCGTCGCGCAGGAGGACGAGGCCCGCTGGCTGTCCGAGACCGAGCTCGACGACCCGATCGGTCGACGGCACCTGGCCGCGGTCCGCGACGTCGTGTTCGACCTGCGGACCCAGCCCGACCTGCCCGCACCCGCTGCCGAGCAGCCGGCCGCCGATCCGACCGCCGCGCTGCTCGACGAGCTGGGCAGCCGGCGCGGCCGCCGTCAGCCGATCGAGCTCGACGAGGACGGCGAGGAGTTCGAGGGGTTCGGGCCGCAACGCGCCTTCGACCTCGGACGGCTCGGCACCCCCGACGGCGAGCACACGGACGAGCAGCGCACCGCCGAACCGGTCGACGTCCCGGGTCACCCGCGGCCGACCAGCCCCGTCCTGCCGGCCGCCGTGGTCCTGCCTGCAGCCCTGGTGACGCCCCAGGGCGAGAACCCGGTCGGGGCGGCCGCCCGCGACGCCGCACCTGCCGGATCGGCCTCGTCGGCGACAGCACCGCCGACCGGTGCCACGACCTCGACGGCGGACGTGCTCGGCCCCCCGGCCGAGAGCGGTGATCGCGGACGTCGACGCGGCCGGGCCAAGGTGCCCAGCTGGGACGAGATCGTCTTCGGCGCCCGGCCGGAGTAGGACGCCGCCTCAGTCCCGCGGGGGTGCGACCGCTCGCGCCACTGCTGCGGTCATCTGCCGCATGTGGTGACGTCGGCAGAGCACCTCGTAGGCCACCTCGCCCTGGCGGCCCTGCACATCGCCGACCACCACCTGCTCGCCCTGCGTCACCATGACGCCGTCGACCGTGCGCGCATTGTGGGTCGCGCGCGCACCGCACCAGCACAGCGCACGCACCTGCAGCACCTCGACCCGGTCTGCCAGCTCGACCAGCCGCGCCGAGCCGGGGAACAGCCGCGCGCGGAAGTCCGAGGTGATGCCGAAGGTGAACACGTCGACATCGAGCTCGTCCACGACCCGGGCGAGCTGCTCCACCTGCGCGGCCGTGAGGAACTGGGCCTCGTCGGCGATCACGTAGTCCACCGGGTGCCCGTGCGTGCGGCGCTCGACGACCAGCGCCCAGAAGTCGGTGCCGTCGTCGACCTCCAGGGCCCGGCGCGACAGCCCGAGCCGCGAGGAGATGGTGGCCATCCCGGCCCGGTCGAGCCGGGTGAACAGGAGGCCGTCACGGCCCCGCACGGCGTGGTTGTGGTGCATCTGCAGGGCCAGCGTCGACTTGCCGCAGTCCATCGGTCCCGAGAAGAAGACCAGCTCGGCCATCGGTCCTCCCCTAGCCCTGGGCCAGCAGCAGCGGGACGGACATCTCCTGATCGGTGAGCGACCCGTGCACGCCGACCAGCTCCATCGAGCCGGGTGTCTGCGTGCGGGAGTCGACCACGGTGGCCCGGCCCGCCATCGCGACGACCACATCGCCGACCACCGGACGGACGCGCTCGTCGAGGTCCCCGAACAGCCCGGCCGCGACCGCGGTCTGCCTGGTGACGACGACCGCCCGATTCCCCAGCACGTGCGACCACCGCTCCACGACCTCGGCCGGGTCGACCCCGGGTTCCAGGTGCAGCTGCATCGCACGCGGCTCACCGGCCACCAGGGCGACCCCGGCGCGCAGGCCCGGGTCGGTCGCCACGTCCCAGCGCGCACGGAGGTCCACGTCGACCATCCCGTGATCTGCGGTCACGAGGAGGAGAGTGCCTCTCGGGACCGATCGGGCCAACCTGGACAGCTCGGCGTCCACCGCGGCGACCTCGTCACCCCACTGCCTCGAGCCCCAGCCGTGGTGGTGCCCCGCCTTGTCGACGTCACCCCAGTACAGGTACGCCAGCCCCGGCGCCCGCAGCGACTCCAGCACCCCGTCGACCCGCTGGGACAACGTCTCGGCGGGCCGGTAGCCACCACCGCGCAACGCCGCGCGGGTCAGCCCCGAACCCTCGAACCACTGCGGCCCCACGCTCGTGACCGCGATGCCCGCCGCACTGAGCCGGCCGAACCAGGTGGGTGACGGCTGCCAGGCCTCCGGATCCGGAAGATCGGTCCAGGAGACCAGGTTGCCGAGGACGCCGGTGGACGGGACCCGGACGGTGTAGCCGAGCATGCCGGTCCCGCCGGGCATGAGCCCTGTGCCGAACGTGCCCATGGCGGTCGCGGTGGTGGACGGAAAGGTGCTGCGCAGGGTCTGCGAGCCGGGGAGCAGCCCGCGCAGGAACGGGGCGTGGCCGGCGCGCTCGGCCAGGTTGTGCCGGCCCAGCCCGTCCACCAGGACCACGACCATGCGGTCGACGTGCGGGATCTCCAGCTGCACGCACGCCTGCCTCGCGCGTTCGTCGTCAAGGCCGAGCGCACCGCTGGCCCCGGCGAGCACGTCGACCAGCCCCGACCGGCGACGCGACGGCCAGCTCAGCCCCGCACGCTGGCACGCCGACGCGAGGTCCTCCGAGGCACCCATCGAGCTACAGCCGACCGGCACCGGCCGCCGACAGCAGCCGGGCGAACTGGACGGCGGCCTTGACTGCGTCGGTCCCCTCGGCTGCGGCGCTCACCCTGACCACCACGTCATCAGGCGTGATCGACCCCGTCAGGCCGTGGTCGGCCTCGCACTGCGGGTCGTCGCACGCGGCGGGCTCGAGGTCGACCCGCGACACCGAACCCCAGCCGATGGCGATCACCACCTCCACCGGGGCGGTGCGCCCCTCGCGGTACCGCGCCGGGTCCCCGACCACGTGGGTGAGGCCGACCGTGCGCAGCTCGCGCAGCGGGACCGACTCCGTCGTGGCCGAGGCCGAGGCCGACGGATGCTCGGAGTCGGCCGGCAGGTCGTCGACGTGCGCGACCACCAGCCGAGTCCCGGTGAGCACCAGGACGGTCACGTGGCGGCGCAGCTCGACGTCGTCGAACGTGGTCTCCGGCAGGACGAGGTGGGCGAGGACATCCTCCTCGGCGAGCGCCACGTCCAGCACATCGGCGACCAGCGCAGGGTAGTAGCCGGCCCGGTCGAGGTCGCGGCGCAAGGTGGTGGGGACGACTGGCACCGGGCCATCCTTCCATCCCGCCGACCCAGGTGCGGTCGCTCCCGCGGTCAGCTGCGGGGCAGCAGCCGTCGCGCGGCGTCCGCGCGCTCGGCCAGGGCCAGAACCGCGCGTGCGGCCAGCGGGAACACCCCGTGCTCGGCGACCACCACCGGGTTCAGCTCCAGGGAGCGCAGCTCGGGCAGGTCGTCGGCCAGCACGGCCAGCCGTGCGACCAGGTCCTCCAGCGCGGCGACGTCGAGCGGTGGCGCCCCCCGGTGCCCCAGGAGCTTGGGCGCGGCCCGGGCGGTCCGCACCAGCTCGTGCACGTCGACATCGGTGAACGGCGGTACCCCGTAGGCGACGTCCCCCAGCAGCTCGACGGCGTCGCCGCTCACCCCGAAGGACACCACCGGGCCGAACAGCGGGTCCTCGACGGTGCGCAGCACGCACGCGACGCCGCGCGGGGCCATGGCCTGCACCACGAGTGACGGCTCGTCGCCCGCGACAGCGTGCCGTCCGAGCGCGAGGATCTCGACGGCTGCCGCGGCGATCTCGTCCGGGTCGACCAGGTCGAGACGGACCCCGCCCAGATCGGCCCGGTGCCGCAGCCCGGGAACGGTCGACTTGAGCGCCACCGGGCCGCCGAGCCGGGCCGCCGCGGCGACCGCCTCGGCGGCATCACGGGCCGGCAGGTTGGCCCACGGCTCGATACCGACACAGGCCAGCAGCTCGGCGACCTGGGCCTCGTCGAGCTCGACGGGGCCCGCCCCTGCCCGGTCGAGCCAGCCGTGCACCAGTCGGCGCGCCGCACGGGTGTCGACCCCGGCCGGGCGCACCGGCAGGCCACGGTCGGCGGCGCGCCAGGCCGCATACCGGGCCGCGAGCCCGAGTGCCGCCGCGGCGTCCTCCGGTGAGGCGAAGGCCGGCACCGTGCACGGTCGACCCGTCTCGTCGGGTGCGGTGAGCGCCGCGCTCAGCCCGAGCAGGTCGGGGATGCAGGCCACCGTCGTGCGACCCGTCCGGGCGGCCGCGCGCGCAAGATGGTCGGCCAGGTCCAGGTCGAGCCCGCCGAGCAGCGGGACCCGGACCACGAGCACGGCGTCGACGTCCGCGGCGTAGACCGCGTCGATCGCGGCCCGCAGCTGATCGGCGGGCGCGTCCTCGGGGACCAGTGCCACATCGCCGGGGACCTCGAGCCCGGCGGCCGCCGCGGCCTCGGCCACGAGCGCCGCGATCGACGCCGAGGAGGCCAGGATCGCCGTCCTGGGGCCGGCGGGCAGCGGCTGGAGCGCGAACAGCTGCAGCGCGTCCATGAGCTGATGGGTGGTGTCGACCTGCAGCACCCCGGACCGGCGCAGCATCTCCCGCATCGCCCCGGGTGGAGCCTGCGTGGGACGGACCGCGTGTCCGGGTGGGACGACCTGCCCGGAGCGACCCGCCGTGACGACCACGACCGGTTTGACCGCCGCGAGGCGCCGGGCCACCCGGGAGAACTTGCGCGGGTTGCCGATCGACTCCAGGTAGAGCGCGACCGCCCGGGTGTCCGGGTCCTCCCCCCAGAACTGCATGAGGTCGTTGCCCGAGACGTCGGCCCGGTGCCCGGCGGACACCAGCTGGGCGATCGGCAGCCGGCGGCGCCCGGCGGCCGCCAGCAGGGTCACCGCCATCGGCGCGGACTGGCAGAACAGCCCCGCCTGCCCGACCGCGGGCGCCGGGTCGGCCAGGCTCGCGTTGAGCGTCACACCGTCGTGGGAGGCCAGCAGCCCGAAGCTGCCC
The DNA here is from genome assembly GCA_018898235.1 of Actinomycetota bacterium. Taxonomy (GTDB): domain Bacteria; phylum Actinomycetota; class Actinomycetes; order Actinomycetales; family Cellulomonadaceae; genus Cellulomonas. The sequence continues at coordinate 6,505 of JAHIJU010000265.1, forward strand.
GGTCCGACCACCCGCATCCCGGCGCCGTGCGCGGCGCGCAGCAGGGCCCGCTGCCGGGCCACCCCGTCCGGCCCGTCCTCGGCGAACCCGGCCGACATCAGCACCACACCACGCACCCGCAGCCGGGCCAGGGCACGCACCACGACGACCGCGCGCGCAGCGTCGACCGCCACCACCGCCAGGTCCAGCGACCCCGGCACCTGCGCGAGGTCCTCGTGGGCCAGCGCACCGTCGGGCACGTGGTCGACACCGACCGTGTGCACCACGACACCGGGATCGGCGACCAGTCCGCTCACCACGCGGTGCACCATCGCGGCGTGCAGCGCGGCCCGCGTCCGGTCGCCGGTCCCCGGGCCGACCACGACGACCGACCGGGCGGTCAGCAGCCCCCGCATCGAGACGGCCTCGGCCCGGTGCTCCCGGGCCGCCATGACGGCGAGCGACCGGTCCGTCGGGTCGATCCCGAAGGCCACCGTGACGACCCCGTCCTCGGTCCGCTGCTGCACCTCGTACCCGGCGTCCCGGAACACCGCGATCATCCGGGAGTTCTGCGGCAGCACATCGGCCACGAACCTGCGCACACCCCGTTCCCGCGCGGCGGCCGCCAGGTGCTCGAGGAGCATCGAGCCCAGCCCTTTGCCGTGCAGCGCATCGGCGACCGTGAACGCCACCTCGGCGCTGTCCTCGTCCACCCGGTCGTACCGCCCGACACCGACGATGCGCTCGGCCCCGACCCCGCCCGTGACCGCGACGAACGCCACCCGGTCGACGTGGTCGACGTGGGTCAGCCGGACGAGCTCGGGCTCGGGCAACCTCGCCAGGGGCGCGAAGAAGCGCAGGTAGACCGACAGCTCGGACTGCCCGGTGTGGAAGGCCTGCAGAGCCTCGCCGTCATCGGGGCGGATCGGGCGCAGATGCGTCGTCGTCCCGTCGTACAGGACGACGTCCGCCTCCCACCACGCGGGGTAGGCGGGAGCGTCCCCCGCTCGCGGACCGTCCGTCGGTGCACGGTCCGGCACCGCACCGGCTGCCATGGGCCGAAGCGTAGCCGGGCAGGTCCGGACCTGGGCGGCCGACGGGCGAAACCGTCGAACCGGTGCGTGGCGTGGCAGCCCCCAGGTCCCACGGGGGCCACAATGGGCGCCGCGCCGGGCGCCCCCGGCCGCCACCGCCGTCCGAGGAGCTGTATGGCCCGCCGTCCGAGGGGTTCGGAGACCGCGCCGAGCGACGTCGAGGAGCACATCGTCGA
>JAHIJU010000266.1 GCA_018898235.1 Actinomycetota bacterium
CCATCACCTTCAACATCCCGGGCGTCACCGAGCTCAAGCTGACCCCGGACACGGTCGCCAAGATCTTCTCGGGCGCCATCACCACGTGGGACGACGCGGCGATCACCGCCGACAACCCGGGCGCCAAGCTCTCCGGTGCGATCACGGTCGTCTACCGCTCCGACGACTCGGGCACCACCAAGAACTTCACCGACTACCTCGCCAAGGCCGCGCCGTCGGTGTGGACCTACGAGGCGTCGAACACGTTCCCGGTGACCAAGGACACCTTCCAGGGCCAGAACGGCACCTCGGCCGTCGTCCAGGGCATCCAGGCCGGCACCGGCACCATCGGCTACGCGGACGCCTCCGCCGTCGGCTCGCTCGGCAAGGTCTCGGTCAAGGTCGGCACCGAGTTCGTCGCTCCGTCGGCCGATGCAGCCGCAGCGGCTGTCGACGCCTCCAAGCGTGACACCGACGGTCGGGCCGCCAACGACATCGTGATCAAGATCGACCGCACGACGACGGCCGCGGGCGCCTACCCGGCGATCCTGGTCTCGTACCTGGCGGTCTGCGACACCTACGCCACGGCCGCCGCTGCGGACCTGGTCAAGGGCTACGCGAGCTACGCCGCGAGCGCCGACGGTCAGAAGCAGGCGGCCACGGCTGCCGGCTCCGCGCCGATCTCCGACTCGCTGCGCGCCGACGTCCAGAAGGCGATCGACTCGATCAAGGCCAAGGGCTGACCCACCGGCGGGGCCGGGTCGCGGATGCGGCCCGGCCCCGCCGTACCCCCGTCATCCCGACCCCGCACCGACAGGAGAGACCGGTGGCATCGCCCACTCTCACCCCGACGCCCGTCCCGGCCACCGAGCCGGCACCGTCGGGGCGCGCCCGGCAGACCGACCGCGGTCTCGACCGTGGTTTCCGCTACCTGGCGGTCGCCGCGGGCCTGGTGATTCTCCTGGTGCTCGCCGCGGTGGCGGCGTTCCTGGTGATCCGGGCGCTGCCCGCGCTCAGGGCCGGCACGGCGATCTCGCAGGACGTCGGCTGGATCGCCGAGGGCCAGACGTTGTGGTCCGTCATGGGCCCGCTGATCTTCGGCACGGTGCTGGCGGCGCTGGCCGCCCTCGCGATGGCGGTCCCGGTGGCGATCGGCATCGCCCTGTTCATCTCGCACTACGCGCCGCGGCGGCTGGCCAACGGCCTGGGCTACCTGGTCGACCTGCTGGCCGCGATCCCCTCGGTGGTCTACGGCCTGTGGGGCGTCATGGTGCTGGCGCCGGTGCTGCAGCCGGTCTGGGACTTCCTGGTCCGCTGGCTCGGCTGGATCCCGCTGTTCGCGGGCGACTCCAACGGCAACGCCTCGAACCCGCCGCGGGTGCTGCTCACCGCTGCGCTGGTGCTCGCGGTCATGATCCTGCCGATCATCACCGCCGTCAGCCGCGAGGTGTTCCTGCAGACCCCGCGCCTGCACGAGGAGGCCGCCCTGGCCCTCGGTGCGACGCGGTGGGAGCTGGTCCGGATGGCGGTGCTGCCGTTCGCCCGCTCGGGCATCATCTCGGCCGCCATGCTCGGTCTGGGCCGTGCGCTCGGCGAGACGATGGCCGTCCTCATGGTGCTCTCGCCCGGGCTGCTCTTCTCCTTCAAGCTGTTGGTGGCGAGCCAGCAGCAGACGATCGCGGCGAACATCGCGGCGAAGTTCGCCGATGCGAACACGATGGGCGTCTCGGCGCTCATCGCGACCGGCCTCGCGCTCTTCGTGATCACGCTGCTGGTCAACATGGCGGCCCGCGCGATCGTCGCGCGCCGCAAGGACTTCTCGGGAGCGAACTGACATGGCCACCGTCGAGTCCGTCCCCGACGCCACCGAGCAGCTGCGCCGCGCGCTCACCCAGGTCGACCCGGCCCGACGTCGCAAGGACGTCACCATGCGGGTGCTGGTCTACATCGCGTTCGCCCTGGCGGTGCTGCCGCTGATCTCGCTCATCTGGTCGGTGCTGGTCCGCGGTGTCGGCCGGTTCGACGCCTACTTCCTGCTGCACTCGATGCGCAACGTCTTCGGCGGGATGGACACCGGCGGCGCCTACCACGCGATCCTCGGCACGTTGCTCATCACCGGCTGGGCCACGCTGATCTCGGTACCCATCGGCCTGATGGTGGCCATCTACCTCGTCGAGTACGGCACGGGGGCCCTGGCCCGCTCGGTGACGTTCTTCGTCGACGTGATGACCGGCATCCCGTCGATCGTCGCGGGCCTGTTCGCGTTCGCGCTGTTCTACATGCTTGTCGGACCGGACTCGCGCAGCGGGATCGTCGGTGCGGTCGCCCTCGCGG
>JAHIJU010000267.1 GCA_018898235.1 Actinomycetota bacterium
GCCCGACGGGGACCGTCACCGACCCGTCGGCCTGCTGGTGGTTCTCCAGGATCGCGACCAGCCAGCGGGTGGTCGCCAACGTGCCGTTGAGGGTCGCCACGGTGCGCAGCGGCCCCTCGGCCGTGCGCTCGCGCACGCCCAGGCGGCGGGCCTGGAACGTGGTGCAGTTCGAGGTGCTGGTGAGCTCCAGGTAGCGCTCCTGGCTGGGCAGCCAGGCCTCGCAGTCGAACTTGCGCGCGGCCGAGGTGCCGAGGTCGCCGGCCGCGGTGTCGATCACCCGGAACGGCAGCTCGACCAGGCGCAGCAGCTCCTTCTCCCAGCTCAGGATGCGCTGGTGCTCGGCCGCGGCCTCCTCGACCGGGACCCAGCAGAACGCCTCGACCTTGTGGAACTGGTGGACGCGGATGATTCCGCGGGTGTCCTTGCCGTACGACCCGGCCTCACGGCGGTAGCAGGCGCTCCAGCCGGCGTACCGCTTGGGGCCCGCGGACAGGTCGAGGATCTCACCCTGGTGGTACCCGGCCAGCGCGACCTCCGAGGTGCCGACCAGGTACAGGTCGTCGGCCTCGAGGCGGTAGATCTCGTCGGCGTGCGCGCCGAGGAACCCGGTGCCCGCCATGATCTCGGGATTGACCAGGGTCGGCGTGATCATCGGCGTGAAGCCGTGCGCGACGGCCAGGTCCATCGCGGCGGTGAGCAGCGCGAGCTCCAGCCGCGCACCGATCCCCGTGAGGAAGTAGAACCGGGCACCGGAGACCTTCGCACCGCGCTCGGTGTCGATCGCCCCGAGCAGCTCGCCGAGGTCGAGGTGGTCGCGCACCTCGAAGTCGAACGTCCGCGGCTTGCCGACGTGCTCCAGCACCACGTAGTCGTCCTCGCCACCCGAGGGGACGTCGGGCTCGATGACGTTCTCGATGCGGCGACCCAGCTCGGCGGCGGTGCGCTCGGCCTCGTCGGCATCGGCCGACAGGGCCTTGACCCGCTCGGCGAGCCCCTTGCTGTGCGCCAGCAGCGCCGCCTTCTCCTCACCCTTCGCCTGGGCGACGAGCTTGCCCTGGGCCTTCTGCTCGGCGCGCAGCTGCTCGAACTCGGTGAGCGCGGCGCGTCGGCGGTCGTCGGCATCGAGCACCTCGTCGACCAGGTGCGGGTCGGAGCCGCGCGCCCGCTGGGAGGCACGCACCAGGTCAGGGTCGTCACGCAGCAGCTTGAGGTCGATCACGGGATCGACCCTACCGACCCGCGCCCACGCGGCCCACGCGCGCCCGCCCGCGTAGGGTGCCCGCATGAGGGCGGAGGGCTGGATAGCGCTGGCGGCGGACCTCGTGGCACTCGCAGCCCTCGTGCTCGTGGTGCTGGTCTGGCGCCGACAGGCGAGGTGGCACGCGTCCCGGACGGGCCCCGCGGCGCATCCGCCACTGTCCGCCGCGCCCGCCACGCCCCCGATGTCCGACCAGGTCAAGGGCCCGCTCCTGGCATTCGTCGTCAACCCGTCCAAACCCGATGCCGCGACGCTGCGGCTCAAGGTGCTCGCCGCCTGCGCCGGCCGGTACCTGCGTGAGCCGCTGTGGCTGGAGACGACCGTCGAGGACCCGGGCGCCGGACAGGCTCGGGCGGCCGTCGCGGCCGGGGCCCAGATCGTCGTGGCCGTGGGCGGCGACGGGACCGTGCGCGCGGTGGCCGGTGCGCTCGCCGGGACGGGCACCCCCATGGGCATCATCCCGCTGGGCACCGGCAACCTGCTGGCCCGCAACGTCGACGTGCCGCTCGCCGACCCGCTCGCGGCGCTGCACGTCGTGCTCGACGGGATGGACAAGCCGATCGACGTCGGGCGGTTGCACGTCGACCGATGGGACCCGGAGCAGACCGGCGAGCACGAGCGCGACCACCTGTTCCTGGTGATCGCCGGCATCGGCTTCGACGCGGCGATGGTCGCCGACACCGATGACGTGCTCAAGGCCAAGGTCGGCTGGATCGCCTACTTCGTCGCCGGCGTGCGCCACCTGCACGGCAGCCGCACCCGGGTGCGGCTCGCGCTCGACGAACGCCCCACCCAGACGGCGAAGGTGCGCAGCCTGCTCATCGGCAACTGCGGTCGGCTGCCCGGCGGGATCACCCTGCTCCCCGACGCCGTGCTGGACGACGGCTGGCTGGACGTGGCCGCCATCGACACCCGCGGCGGCCTGGCCGGGTGGGCCCAGCTGTTCGGCGAGGTGGTGCTGCAGGGCGCCGGCTACCGCAGCACCACCCTGGCCAAGATCGGCCGCATCGACCACGTCCGGGCCCGTGTGGTCCAGCTCCACGTGCGCGACGCGATCACGGCCCAGGTCGACGGCGACCTGGTGGGCGACGTGCTGGCGCTGACCGTGCGTGTCGAGCCGGGGGCGCTGGTGCTGCGGGTGCCGGCCTGACACCGGCGCCCACCTGGTCCGAAGGCACCGACCCGCATCCCACAGCGCCACAACACCGCACTCACAGTGCGCTGTCAGCGCACGTTCGCACGCTGTCCTCGGTCCTGCTGATGGGCCGGGGAAGGATGAGCGATGAGTGCAGTGGTGAGGCGCCGGGCGCTGTGGGTCAACGTCGGGCTGGCGGTGCTGCTGGTGGTGGCCGCAGGCTCCGCGGTGGCTCTCATGCGGACGCCGGCGGCGGCGCGTGCCAGCGTCCGGACCACGAAGGTCACGCGCGGAACGGTGTCCGCGACGGTGACCGGCACCGGGAACGTGGCGAGCGCCGCCGCGGTCGAGCTCGACTTCACCACCGCCGGGACGGTGGCGACCATCGCCGTCACCCCCGGGCAGCAGGTGACGGCGGGTCAGACGCTGGGGACCCTCGACCAGGCCGCCGACCAGCGGGCGGTGGCCAGCGCGCAGGCCCAGCTGGACTCGGCCCAGCAGGCGCTGACCCAGGCGACGCACGGCGCGCCCGCCGCCCAGGTCGCCAAGGACAGGCTGGCGGTGCAGTCCGCCCAGCTCCAGCTCGCCGGTGCCCAGCAGCAGGTCAGCGACGTCCAGGCCCAGCAGGCCCAGGACGCGACCACCGCCGACGCCACGGTCGCCGCGGCCCAGGCGGCGCTGGCCGCGGGCACCGGTACCCAGGCCCAGGTGGACTCGGCGACCAACCAGGGGTCGGCCACCGAGCTCAAGGACTCCCAGTCGGTCACCAGCGCCGAGCAGGCGGTCAGGACCGCCGATCTGCAGGTCCAGCAGCAGCAGGCCACGCTCACCGCCGACCAGACCCCCACCGGCGCCACGGTCTCCCAGGCGCAGGCCCAGGTGACGAGCGCACAGTCCGCGCTCGCCGCGGCGAACCAGACCCTGGCCGACACGACGCTCACCGCGCCGCAGGCCGGGACCGTGCTGGCGGTCGGCGCCGTCGTCGGGCAGCAGGTGTCCGCGGGCGGGCGCACCGCGGTCAGCGCGCCCTCGTCCGGATCGGGCTCCGGCTCGGGCAGCGGCTCGTCGTCCGGGTCGTCGGGGTCGTCCGGCTCGGGGCTGTTCGAGATCGCCGACCTGGGCCGGCTCCAGGTCACGGCCGACATCGCCGAGGCCGACGCCGCCGCGGTGCAGGTCGGGCAGACCGCCACGGTGACGTTCCCGGCGACGGGTGAGACCGCGTCCGGCACGGTGACCGCCCTGTCCCCGACCTCCGTCACGAGCAGCAACGTGGTCGAGTACCCGGTGACCGTGGCGCTGACCGGCACCCCGGCCGACATCCACCTGGGCGCCACTGCGAGCGTCACCGTGACGACAGCCACCGCGACCGATGCGCTGTCGGTGCCGTCGTCGGCCATCACCACGCTCGGGACGCAGCACACGGTGACCGTGCTCGGCCCCGACGGTTCGCAGCAGGTCACGCCGGTGCAGATCGGGCTGGTCGGTGACGCCGGGACGCAGGTCACCAGCGGGCTGTCCGAGGGGCAGGACGTGGTGCTGGCCACCGGCTCGACGTCGAGCACCACGTTCCCGGCGCTCGGCGGGGCGTTCACCGGGGGACGGGGATGACCCGGCCGGTGGTCGACCTGCAGGCCGTGGCCAAGGTCTACGGAACCGGGGACACCGCGGTGCACGCCGTCGACGGCGTCTCGTTGCAGGTGGCCCGCGGGGAGTACGTCGCGCTCATGGGGGCGTCCGGATCGGGCAAGTCCACGCTGATGAACCTCATCGGCTGCCTGGACGCCCCGACCGGCGGCCGCTACCTGCTCGACGGCGTCGACACCAGCGGGCTCGACGACCGCGGGCAGGCGATCGTCCGCAACCGGCTCATCGGGTTCGTGTTCCAGTCGTTCAACCTGGTCGCGCGCACCTCGGCGCTGGAGAACGTCGAGCTGCCGCTCGCCTACCAGGGGGTGCGCGGGGCCGAGCGTCGGCGGCGGGCGCTCGCCGCGCTCGACCGCGTGGGGCTCGCCGGGCGGGTGCAGCACCAGCCCTCGCAGCTGTCCGGCGGTCAGCAGCAGCGGGTCGCGATCGCCCGGGCACTGGTCACCGACCCGGTGCTGCTGCTGGCCGACGAGCCGACCGGTGCCCTCGACTCGCACTCCACGGGCGAGGTGCTCGACCTGTTCGACGACCTGCACGCCGGGGGGCGCACGCTCCTGGTCATCACCCACGAGGAGGAGGTCGCCGACCGCGCCCAACGCGTGGTGCGGATGCGCGACGGCCGGGTCGTGGCCGACGAACCGGCCGGGACCCGGCACCGGGTGGACGTCCGGGCCGGGGCGATGCGGTGAGGCTCCGGCAGGCGTTCCGGTTCGCGTTGCGCGGGCTGACGACCAACCGGATGCGCTCGGCGCTCACCACGCTCGGCATCCTCATCGGGGTCGCGGCCGTGATCAGCCTGGTCGCGATCGGGAACGGATCGAGCGCGGCCGTGCAGTCCCAGCTCGGCAAGCTCGGC
>JAHIJU010000268.1 GCA_018898235.1 Actinomycetota bacterium
AGGCGATCGAGGCCCTCGAGGACGGTCTGTTCGACGGTGACGCCTCGTCCCAGGCCACGCAGCGCGCGTCGTTCCGGGTGCGCAAGGAGCTCGTCGAGCTGCGTCGTGTGGTGCTGCCCATGCGCGAGGTCGTCGCGATGATCCTGCGCCACCGCGAGGAGCTCAAGGCTCCGGGGGCGGAGGACCTGGACGGCTGGTACGCCGACCTGTACGACCACGTGCTGCGGGTGGCCGAGTGGACCGAGTCGTTGCGGGACATGGTGACGACCATCTTCGAGACCACGCTCGCGCTGGCCGACGCCCGCCTCAACACCATCATGAAGAAGCTCACGGCCTGGGCGGCGATCGTCGCGGTGCCCACCGCGATCACCGGGTGGTTCGGGCAGAACCTGCCCTACTTCGGCTTCGGTCGTCAGATCGGGGTCTGGATGGCGGGAGGGTCGATCCTCGTGCTGGTCGTGGGGCTGTACGTGGCGTTCCGGCGGCGCGACTGGCTCTGAGCCCACCCGCCTGCAGGACCGGGTCCGTGCGACGGCACGTAGACTGGACCCGCTTGTGCGCCGGGCGGTGCCCCGCGCAGCGTCCTCGGAGGAAACCCAGTGATCAGCGCCCACGACGTGGAGCTGCGCGTCGGTGCACGCGTGCTGCTCGAACCGACCTCGTTCCAGGTCCTGGCAGGTGACCGTGTCGGCCTGGTCGGCCGCAACGGCGCCGGCAAGACGACCCTCACCAAGGTCCTGGCCGGTCAGGGGCAACCCACCGGTGGCAAGGTGAGCGTCGGCGGGGAGGTCGGCTACCTGCCGCAGGACCCGCGCTCGGGCGACCTGTCGGTCCTGGCGCTCGACCGGGTGCTGTCCGCTCGCGGCCTCGACGAGATCGTGCGTGGCATGCGCGAGACCGAGGGCTCGATGGCCAGCGCCGACGACGAGACCCGCGACGCCGCGATGGAGCGCTACGGCCGCCTCGAGGCGCGGTTCACAGCCGCCGGCGGCTACGCGGCCGAGAGCGAGGCACACCGGATCGCGGCCAACCTCGCGCTCGACGACCGGGTGCTCTCCCAGCAGATCGGGACGCTGTCCGGTGGTCAGCGTCGCCGGGTGGAGCTTGCCCGCATCCTGTTCTCCGGGGCGGACACCCTGCTGCTCGCCGAGCCGACCAACCACCTGGACGCCGACTCGATCACCTGGTTGCGCGACTACCTGCGGGTCTACACCGGCGGGCTGGTGGTCATCAGCCACGATGTCGAGCTGCTGCGGGCCGTCGTCAACAAGGTGTTCCACCTGGATGCCAACCGCTCCGTGATCGACCAGTACAGCCTGGGCTGGGACGCCTATCTGCAGGCGCGCGAGACCGACGAGAAGCGCCGTCGGCGCGAGCGGGCCAACGCCGAGAAGAAGGCCTCCGTCCTGCTGGCCCAGGCCGACAAGATGCGGGCGAAGGCCACCAAGGCGGTCGCCGCCCAGAACATGGCCAAGCGGGCCGAGCGGATGCTGTCCGGTCTGGAGGCGACGCGCGCCGCGGACAAGGTCGCCCACCTGCGGTTCCCGGACCCCGCACCGTGCGGCCGCACGCCGCTCACCGCCTCGGGCCTGTCCAAGACCTACGGCTCGACCGAGGTGTTCACCGATGTGGACCTGGCGATCGACCGCGGCAGCAAGGTGGTCGTGCTGGGGCTGAACGGTGCCGGCAAGACGACGTTGCTGCGACTGCTGGCCGGCATCGAGCCCGCGGACACGGGCGAGGTGCACCCCGGTCACGGCCTCAAGCTCGGCTACTACGCCCAGGAGCACGAGACGCTCGACATGTCGCGCACGGTCGTGGAGAACCTCCGCACGGCCGCCCCCGACCTCACCGACACCCAGGTGCGTTCGGTCCTCGGCTCGTTCCTGTTCTCCGGCGACGATGCGGACAAGCCCGCGGGCGTGCTCTCGGGCGGGGAGAAGACCCGGCTGGCCCTGGCCACGCTCGTGGTCTCGAGCGCCAACGTGCTGCTGCTCGACGAGCCCACCAACAACCTCGACCCGGCGAGCCGGGAGGAGATCCTGGCGGCGCTGCGGGGCTTCTCCGGTGCCGTGGTCCTGGTCAGCCACGACGAGGGTGCCGTCTCCGCCCTCGACCCCGAACGTGTGCTGCTGCTGCCCGACGGCGCCGAGGACCTCTGGAACGCCGACTACCTCGACCTGGTGACCTTGGCCTGATCGGCCGCCGGCGGTGCACCCGGCGCGGCGGGACCGACCTGGCCCGCCGCCAGCTGGGCGTCGATGAGGGCGTCCTCGTCCACCTCGTCGCGACCGCGGCTCCGGGCGCGCCTCGCCGGGGCGGTGCGCTGCGGGTCGAGCCAGTCCCGTCGCGCGGCACTGCCGAACCCGGCGAGGGCCATCGCGGCGAAGGCCCACCACTGGAACGCGTATGACAGGTGCGAGCCGGGGTCGAGACTCGGGTCGGGCAGCGCGCCCAGCGGTTCGCCGGACGGTGACTCGGTCACCGGGCGGCCGACGGCGTCGTAGGCCTGCCCGGAGACTCGGGTGCCGGTCGCGGCCAGGACGTCCGCGATGGCGATCGACCTGACCTGCCCGGCCGGTACGGACCGGTCGGACGAGGGCTCGGCGAGCACGAGCCGGGCGCTGAGCGTCACGGTCCCCGACGGCGGGTCGGGCACGGGCGCCGAGACGTCGGGGGTGGCCCCGACGTCGACCCAGCCGCGATCGACCACCAGCACCGTGCCGCCCGGGCCGATGAACGGCACCAGCACGTGGAAGACACCGTGCCCGTCCACGGTCCGGCCGCGGAGCAGCACGGTCGCGGAGGCCTCGTAGCGACCGGTGAGGGTGACGGTGCGCCACTGGTCCGCCGGACGCAGGACGCCCCCCGGGGGAAGCACGGTCCCGATCGGCACCGTGGCGGCCTGCCAGTTGCGCTCGACGGTCGCGATCTCGGCGTCCCTGACCACGTGCCGGTGCCACTGCCACCGTCCGAGCAGCACGCAGGTCGTCGCCACCAGCATCCCGACCAGCACGATGGCCGCCGGCCGACGCCAACGGCTCATGGCTGCTCGGCGCCCGCCGGATCGTCGCGCACCAGCGCGTCGACGTCGACGACATCGCGCAGGAACGCACGGACCTGGAGGTACTCGGAGAGCTGCTCGACGTGCTCGGGGCAGGCCAGCCACACCTTGCGTCGTTCGGGGGTGTGCAGCTTCGGGTTGTTCCAGAGCAGCCCGTGCGTGGCCGTCGCACCGCAGCGACGAGCCGAGCAGACCAGGTCCCCGACGGGGTCGGCCGCGGTGTCGGTCGTGCTCATCGGGGTTCGTCCTCGGGGGCCGTGCCGGCCGGCAGCGTGCGCGGCCCGACCTGGGTCATCGTGCCCCGTCGCTCACCCGCGGCGTTGGCGGCCAGCACCGCGACGTACGGCAGCACGGTGGCGGCGACCATGAGGGTGATGCCGACCGCGAGCGGCACCCGACCCCACACCAGCACCGCGGCCATGAAGCACACCACGCGGATGCTCATCTGCAGCAGGTACCGGTGCTGGCGGCGGGTCAGGTCGTCGCTGAGCGGCGCGCGGGCCGTGGTGATGCTCACGGGCGCGGCGGGGACGGCCGGGCCCGGTCCGGGTCCGACTCTGCGGCCGATGCTCACCGGGCGATGGTAGTCGCGGAGCCTGTCGCCAGCCCGTCGCGCATGCGTGGCAGCCCCGGCACGTCGACCGGTTGTGCAGGTCCGACAAGGTCGTCCCGCGATCTCGTGCGACGACCTTGACCGGTCGCTGCCTCCCGTTCGGCTAGCGTCGGACTCCGTGCCTGCCACCTCATCCGACGTCCCTGCCCGCAGCGTCCTGGTCACCGGCGCGAGCCGAGGGATCGGCCGCGCCATCGCCGAGCGGTTCGTCGCTGCCGGGGACCGGGTCGCCACGCTGCACCGGTCCGGCGAGCTGCCGGCCGGTGTGCTCGGCGTCCCCGGTGACGTCCGGGACACCGCGTCCGTCGACGCCGCCTTCTCGGCCGTCGAGGCCGAGCACGGACCCGTCGAGGTGGTGGTCGCCAACGCCGGCATCACCCGCGACGGTCTGCTCATGCGCATGTCGGACGAGGACTTCGCCGCCGTGCTCGACACCAATCTCACGGGTGCGTTCCGGGTGGCCCGCCGCGCGAGCACCGGGATGATCCGGGCGCGGCGCGGTCGCATCGTGCTGATCTCCTCGGTGGTCGGGATGTACGGCGGCGCGGGCCAGGCCAACTACGCGGCCTCGAAGGCGGGGCTGGTCGGCCTGGCCCGGTCGATCACGCGTGAGCTCGGTGGCCGGGGGATCACGGCCAACGTGGTCGCACCGGGCTTCATCGACACGGCGATGACCCAGGACCTGCCCGAGGACGTGAAGGCGCGGTACCTGGCGGCCATCCCGGCCGGCCGTTGGGGACAGGTCGAGGAGATCGCCGGTGTGGTCGAGTTCCTCGCCTCGCCGGCCGCGGCCTACATCAGCGGAGCCGTCATCCCGGTCGACGGCGGTCTGGGCATGGGCCACTGAGCGGCGGCCCGCGGCGCCAAGCTCGCACGGCGGACCGGGGCCTGCACCGGGCGCCGGGATGCCACCATGGTGGGATGAGTGCACCTCGGCGGCTGGTCCTGCTGCGTCACGCCAAGGCGGAGCAGCTGGGCGGCCCGGACCGCGTCCGCCCGTTGGCCCTCGTCGGGCGGCGTCAGGCCGGTTCGGTCGGCGCCCAGCTGCGTGCGGAGGGGCTCGTCCCCGACCATGTGCTGTGCTCATCCGCGCTGCGCACCCGCCAGACCTGGGAGCTGGTCCGCGGGGGGCTCGGCCCGATCAGCCGGTCGATCAACGTCGAGGTGCGCGACGAGGTCTACGACGCGGGTGTGCCCGAGCTGCTGGCACTGCTGCGTGAGGTCCCGGCGACCGCCGCCACGGTGCTGGTGGTCGGGCACGAACCGACCATGTCTGCGGCCGCCGCCCGGCTGGCCGGGCCAGGTTCGTCCCCCCAGGTGCTCGACCGTGTCAGCCGGGGCGTACCGACGGCGAGCTGGACGCTCCTCGAACCGGAGGGGGACTGGCTGAGCCTCGGCCCCGGCGCCGCACGTCTGGCGGGGCTGCGGGTCCCGGCCTGAGCCCCGGCCACCCGTCCGGCCCGTCGACGCCGCGCCCGCCGTCCTCGTGCCGGGCAGGGGTCGGGGCCGCAGGCCTCGCGCGCGTCAGTCGTCGAGCAGGGGCAGCAGCGCGTCGAGCCGCCCGCTGATGGCGGCGTCGGCAGCGGCGGCGACGACCGGCCGGGCACCGAAGGCCACGCCGAGCCCGGCCAGCTCGATCATCCCGAGGTCGTTGGCGCCGTCGCCCACCGCGACGGTGTCGGCCAGCGGGACGCCGGTCGCGGCGGCGTAGTCGCGCAGCGCCGCGACCTTGGCCGCGCGGTCGATGACCTCGCCGTGCACGCGGCCCGTGAGGCGACCGTCGGCCACCTCGAGCTGGTTCGCCCGGACCATCGTGATGCCGAGCGTCGCCGCGAGCGGTGCCACCACCTCGAGGAAGCCGCCCGAGACCAGCCCGACCGGCCAGTCCCGGCGGGCCAGCTCGGCCAGCAGCTCGGTGGCCCCCGGCGTGAGCGTGAGCTGGGCCCGCACCTCGTCGAGCAAACCGACCGGGAGCCCCGCCAGCGTCGCGACCCTCGCGTGCAGGGACGCGGCGAAGTCCAGCTCGCCGCGCATCGCAGCCTCGGTGACGGCGGCGACCTGGACCCGTGAGCCCGCATGGTCGGCGAGCAGCTCGATCACCTCGGCGGTGATGAGCGTCGAGTCCACGTCCATCACGACGAGCCGTCGCCGCCCGGTGTTGGTCACGGTCCGGCAGCGTACCGGGACGGCGCTGCGCGGCCGATCAGGAGGTGATGACCGAGCCCTTGGGCACCACCGTGATGCCCGACTCGGTGACGGTGAACCCGCGGGCGCGGTCGTGGTCGTGGTCCAGGCCGATCCGGCAGTGCTCGGGAACCACGACGTTCTTGTCGATGATCGCCCGGTGGATGTGCGCGTACCGCTCCACCTGGACGTCGTCGAACAGCACCGAGTCGGTCACCTGGGCCCACGAGTGCAGGTTGATGCCGGGCGACAGGATCGACCCGGACACCGTCGCACCCGACACCACCGTGCCGGGGGACACGATCGAGTCGGCCGCATGTCCGAGCCGGCCCGGTCCGGCGTGCACGAACTTGGCCGGCGGCAGCCCGATGTACCCGGTGAAGACCGGCCACGCGGTGTTGTAGAGGTTGAACACCGGCTCGATCGCGATGAGGTCCTGGTTCGCCTCGAAGAAGGCGTCGAGCGTGCCGACGTCCCGCCAGTAGTCCCGGTCCCGGGGCGCCGACCCGGGCACGTCGTTGCGGATGAAGTCGTAGACGCCCGCGGAGTTGCGGGCCACGAACCGCGGCACGATGTCGCCGCCCATGTCGTGCCGCGAGTCCAGGTCGTCGGCGTCGGCGGTGACGGCCTCGACCAGGGCGTCGGAGTCGAACACGTAGTTGCCCATCGAGGCCAGGATCTCGCCGGGGGAGTCGGCGAGCCCGATCGGGTCCGTCGGCTTCTCCCGGAACGCGGTGATGCGGGCCGGGTCGTCCGGGGCGGTCTCGATGACGCCGAACTCACCGGCCATCCCGATCGGCTGGCGGATGCCGGCGACCGTCAGCCCGGCACCCGACTCGATGTGCGCGTCGACCATCTGGGAGAAGTCCATCCGGTACACGTGGTCGGCGCCGACGACCACGACGATGTCCGGCCGCTCGTCGTCGATGATGTTGAGGCACTGGTAGATCGCGTCCGCCGAGCCCAGGTACCAGTGCTTGCCGACCCGCTGCTGCGCCGGCACGGCCGCGACGTAGTTGCCCAGCAGCGCCGACATCCGCCAGGTCTTGGACACGTGCCGGTCCAGGGAGTGCGACTTGTACTGGGTGAGCACGATGACGTGCAGGTAGCGGGAGTTGATGACGTTCGACAACGCGAAGTCCACGAGGCGGTAGATGCCGCCGAACGGCACCGCGGGTTTGGCGCGGTGGGCGGTGAGCGGCATGAGTCGCTTGCCCTCTCCACCCGCAAGGACGATGGCCAGGACGCGCGGCGTTGCTCGCATGGCCCGACAGTAGCGTCCGGTGCCGTAGGTCACACGGGCGGCGCACCCGGGGCACTAGCGTGTCTCGCGCAAGCGGCCGCAGAACCTCGGGAGGCATGGTGCGCGTCGACCTGGTGACCAGGGAGTATCCGCCGCACGTGTATGGCGGGGCGGGGGTGCACGTCGCCGAGCTGGCCCGGGTGCTGCGGACGGCGATGGACGTGCGGGTGCACTGCTTCGACGGCCCGCGCACCGAGCACGGTGTGCACGGCTACGAAGCCTCGCCCGAGCTGGCCGGTGACCCGGTGCTGGCCACCTTCGGGGTGGACCTGCAGATGGTCGCCGGGATCGGTGCGGTCGAGGGCACGCCCGAGCTGGTGCACTCGCACACCTGGTACGCGAACCTCGCCGGTCATCTGGCCGCGCGACGCTACGACGTGCCGCACGTCCTGACCGCGCACAGCCTCGAACCGCTGCGGCCGTGGAAGGCCGAACAGCTCGGTGGCGGGTACGCGTTGTCGAGCTGGGCCGAGCGCACCGCCTACGAGGGCGCCGACGCCGTGGTGGCGGTCTCCGCGGGGATGCGGGCCGACATCCTGCGCTCGTACCCGTTCATGGACCCCGAGGACGTGGTCGTCGTGCACAACGGCATCGACCTGGACTCCTGGCGTCGGCCGACGGACCCGCACGAGCTGGCCGCGGCCGACCGGACGGTGCGTGAGCTGGGGATCGACCCGGACCGGCCGGCCGTCGTCTTCGTCGGGCGGATCACCCGGCAGAAGGGCCTGCCGTACTTCCTGCGGGCCGCCGAGCGGCTCCCGGCGGATGTGCAGGTCGTGCTGTGCGCCGGCGCCCCCGACACGCCCGCCATCGCCGAGGAGGTCGCCGGGCTCGTCGCGGCACTGGCGGCGCGGCGCACCGGGGTGGTCTGGGTCGAGCGGATGCTGCCGCGGGCCGAGCTCGTCGCCGTGCTCGCCGCCTGCACGGTGTTCGTGTGCCCGTCGGTGTACGAACCGCTCGGCATCGTCAACCTCGAGGCGATGGCCGTCGGGCTTCCCGTGGTCGCGACCGCGACCGGTGGCATCCCCGAGGTGGTCGTCGACGGACAGACCGGTCTGCTCGTGCCGATCGACCAGGTGCAGGACGGCACCGGCACCCCGCGTGACCCTGAGACGTTCGTGGCGGACCTCGCGGATGCACTGACCGACGCGGTCGGCGACGCGGGCCGCGCGAGCCGCTGGGGCGAGGCGGGCAGAGAGCGGGCCAGGGACCACTTCTCCTGGGACGTCATCGGTCGGCGGACCGAGCAGGTGTACCGGGACGTGCTGTCGCGCTGAGCGGGTCACATCGTCGCGGTGGCGGCGACGAAGGTGGTCGATGCCGCGAGCGCCCGTCGGGCGGCGCGGTCGGTCTCACGCAACGCCGCCGCCCGCTGATCGGCGACGAACACGCTCGGGCTGGACGCGGTGTCGGTGGCCGCCAGCCCCACGATCGCCCGGACCCGTGCGGCCGTGGCCAGCATCCGCAGCCGGGCGCCGGGCATGGTCGGGGGCAGCAGCTCGACCGGCAGGGCGGCGTCACGCACGGCCTCGACCTGATCGCTGAGGGGCGACCACCGGGCGACGTCCAGCCGGACGAGCGCGGCGGTCGCTTCCGCCAGCCCCTGCTGGAGGGCCTGCTCGGCCTCACGCGGCCCCCCGGTCGCGGCGGCGACCGCCCGGCGCCAGTCGAGCACGGGGGTGGCCACCCAGGTGACGACATGACCGGGCTCGAGCTGTGAGCCGAACTGCCGGATCTGCGGGATCAGGGCGCGGCAGCCGTCGGGGCCGCGCAGCAGGACCGCCTCGCCGGCCGTGATCGCCTGGGCGGCGACCGCGGGTCCCAGTGCCGCCGGGTCCCCGGGGACCGGGAGCTGGCAGGCGGTGTCGATGGACGATGCGCGCCCGTCCTGGCGCAGGAAGGGCTCGACGTACTCGGCGAGCGGACGGCTGCGACCCTCGGCCTGCACCGTGTGCGGCTCGTCGTCGCCCTGGACGCAGCGGGCTGCCCGCGTCGGGTCGCCGCCGAGGCCCAACCAGGCGGCGAGCACGGCCGAGCGGGGGATCGTCAGAGCGGGCGCCACGGCGCCTGACCCTAGCGGGGCGCCGGTAGGGTCCGGGCATGGATCAGCCGCCCCAGCCCTTCCTCGTGCTGCGGGACGACGATCCCCGGCTGGCGGACCTGATGGTCGAGGGTGCCCGCGTGGTGGCGACCTCCTGGGGCGCGGTGCTCCGGGTCGACGATCCGCCGCAGCCCGCGCTGCTGGAGCGGTTGGACGTGTTCGTCGCCAGGGCGCGGGCGCGGGGCGCCGTGGTGGGCGAGCTGGCGGGGTCCGCTGCGGCCGAGCTGCTCGCACTGCAGGAGGCCAACCGGCTCGACTACTCGCACGACCCGTCGATGGCCCTGCCGCCCGGTGATCTCACGGCGACCCGCGCCCAGTGGGACGGTGGCGGCAGGGTGTTCGGTGCACGCCTGGCCGGGCTGCTCGTGGCCGCGACCGTGATGCAGGTCGACGACCGGGGCGCCGAGACGCTCTTCACCAGTGTGCTGCGCGTCCATCGTCGTCACGGCCTGGGGTCGGCGGTCAAGGCGGCCGGGGTGCGCACCCTGGTCAACGAGGGCGTCCGCACCCTGCGCACGGGCGGTGCGGGCGACAACGTGGCGTCCCTGGCGGCCAACCGGGCGCTCGGCTACGAGGTCGACGAGCGCTGGCTGACCCTGGTGCGCTGACCGCGGCGCTCAGCCGATCGCGTGCACCGGTGCCGGCAGCGGGGTCCCCGACATGTCGCGCCGCGGGTCGACGTCGGGCAGGTCGAGGGGCTGGCCGCCCGAGCCGGTCGCCGTGGCCGGTGCCGGACCGGCCCAGGCCAGGATCAGGGTGTCCTCGCCCTTGCGGAAGCGGTGCGAGCGCACGCCACCGGTGGCCCGGCCCTTGGCGGGGTAGACGTCGAACGGCGTGACCTTGGCGGCGCCCGCCTCGGTCCCGGGCAGGGCGTCCCCGGCGCCCGCGATGGTCACCACCTCGGCCGGCACATCGGGCGGCACGACCCCGGCGAACACCACGCGGGCCCCCTGCGCGAGCTTGATCCCGGCCATGCCGCCCGCGGTGCGGCCCTGCGGACGAACCTGGCCGGCGGCGAAGTGCAGCAGCGAGGAGTCCGAGCTGATGAGCACCACCTCGTCGTCGTCCCGGGCGTGCGTGACCCCGACGACCTCGTCGCCGTCCTTGAGCGCGATGGCCTCCCAGACGTCCCGGTTGGCCGGGACGTCACCGGGCACGACCCGCTTGACCACACCGCCCGCGGTCCCGACCAGCAACGGCGGGTCCGCCGGGTCGAGGCCGGCCAGCCCCACCACGCGCTCGCCGCGTTCGAGCTCGACGAGCTCGCCGACCCGCGCGCCGCCGGACAGCGATGGGCGGTCCTGCGTGGGCGGCAGCGCCGGCAGCTCGACGACCGACAGCCTCAGCACCCGACCGTGGCTGGTCACCACACCGATCTGGGCGCGGGTGGTGGTCACCAGGTCGGCGGCCAGCACGTCGTGCCGGGAGCGGCGGCCCTCCCGCGGGGCCGGTGCGTCGTCCGCCGTCCGTGCGAGCAGGGCGGTCGTCGACAGCAGGACGCGGCAGGGCGCGTCGGCGATCTCCAGCGACGCCGGGGCGCCGCCTCGGGCCGGTGCGTCGACGGCGGTCGCGGTTCCGCCGGCCGACTCCAGCAGGACGGTGCGCCGGGGCGTGCCGTAGGTCGCGGCGACCTCGGCCATCTCCTGCGACACGGTCGTGCGCAGCAGCAGGTCGTCGGCCAGCAGGGCCTCGAGGAGCGCGATCTCCTCGGCCAGCTGGTCGCGCTCCTTCTCCAGCTCGATGCGCGAGTACCGGGTGAGCCGCCGCAGCCGCAGCTCGAGGATGTACTCCGCCTGCTTCTCGGACAGGTCGAACACCGTCATCAGCCGGGCGCGCGCGGCATCGGCGTCATCGGCCGCGCGGATCACCTGGATGACCTCGTCGATGTCGAGGATCGCCACCAGGAGCCCCTCGACCAGGTGCAGGCGTTCGCGGCGTCGTTCCAGCCGGAACGCCGACCGGCGCCTGGTCACGTCGACCCGGTGGTCCACCCAGACGGTGAGCAGCTCGCGCAGGCCGAGGGTGCGGGGTTGCCCCTCGACCAGCGCGACGTTGTTGACCGAGAAGGACTCCTCGAGCGGGGTGTGCCGGTAGAGCTGGGCGAGCACGGCCTCGGGCTCGAAGCCGGACCTGATCTCGACCACCACGCGCAGACCGTGGTGCCGGTCGGTGAGGTCGACCACATCGGCGATCCCGACCAGACGCTTGGCCTGGACGCCCTCCTTGATCTTCTCGATCACCTTCTCGGGACCGACCATGTACGGCAGCTCGGTGAAGATGATGCCCTTGCGTCGGGCTGTCACGTTCTCGATCCGCGCGGTGGCGCGGGTACGGAACGCGCCGCGCCCGGTGGCATAGGCCTCGCGCACCCCCTCCAGCCCGACGATGGTGCCGCCGGTGGGCAGATCGGGGCCCGGCACGAAGCGCATGAGCTCGGCCAGCGTCGCGTCGGGGTGCAGCACCAGGTGCCGGGCGGCGGCCACCACCTCGACCAGGTTGTGCGGTGCCATGTTGGTCGCCATCCCGACCGCGATCCCGGTGGCGCCGTTGACCAGCAGGTTCGGGATGGCCGACGGCAGCACCTCGGGCTGCATGAGCTTGTTGTCGTAGTTCGGGACGAAGGTGACGACGTCCTCGTCCACCCCTGCGGTCATCGCGAGTGCGGCCGGCGCCATCCGGGCCTCGGTGTAGCGGGGGGCGGCGGGGCCCTCGTCGAGGGAGCCGAAGTTGCCGTGCCCGTCGACCAGCGGCAGGCGCAGCGCGAACGGCTGGGCCAGTCGCACCATCGCGTCGTAGATCGCGCTGTCGCCGTGCGGGTGCAGCTTGCCCATCACGTCGCCGACCACGCGGGACGACTTCACGTGCGAGCGATCGGGACGCAGCCCCATCTCGCCCATCTGGAACAGGATCCGCCGCTGGACCGGCTTGAGCCCGTCGCGCGCATCGGGCAGCGCCCGGGCGTAGATCACCGAGTACGCGTACTCGAGGAACGAGGTCTCCATCTCGGCGGAGACGTCGATGTCGACGATGTGCTCCTCGACGTCG
>JAHIJU010000269.1 GCA_018898235.1 Actinomycetota bacterium
CACCGGTGATGACGTTGCCCTGCAGCACGAACCGGATCTGCAGCGGGACGAGCGAGGTGTCCGAGCTCAGCACGTACGCGGTGGCGTAGGCGCTGAAGGAGTTGATGAACAGCAGCACCATGCCGCCGAGCACGCTGGGCGCCAGGATCGGCCCGGCGATCGTCAGCCAGTAGCGCACCGGTCCGGCGCCGAGCAGCTCGGCCGCCTCACGCCAGCTGCTGCGCAGCCCGGCCACGGCCGGCGCGACGACCAGGTACATCATCGGGATCTGGAAGTAGAGGTAGACCAACGTGATCCCGGCCAGCGAGGACAGCGAGAACACCGAGCGCACGTCGATCCCGACGGTCGAGAGCGCCTTGGTGATGAGGCCCTGCGTGCCGATGGCGGCGATGAACGCGAACGCCAGCGGCACACCGCCGAGCTGGGAGGCCACCGAGCTGAACGCATCCGCCGTGGGCCGGATCCAGGCCGGCCGGCGCAGGTCGCGCACGGCGAGCGCGAGCACCAGCCCGATCACCCCGCCGATCAGCGCGGACGCCCCGGACAGGATGAACGAGTTCACGAACGACGACCGGTACGGCCCCGACAGCGCCCGGGCCAGGGTGGACGTGCCGAGATGGCCGTCCGGGGTGACCGAGTGCCACAGCACGGCGGCCATCGGCCACAGCAGGAAGACGGCGAGGAAGGCGATGAACGGCGCGAGCGCGGCGACCGCCCCGAGCGGGGGCAGTGCACGCCGTGGCGCCCGGGGCGGACCGCCCGCCGTCGTACGACGGCGGGCGGTCACGGTGGCCAGGGTCACTTGTCGGCGACCTGCGGACCCCACTGGGAGGCCAGGGTCGCCTTGGCGGCGTCGATCTGGGCCTGCGTGGGGAACTTGATGCCGGCGATGGTCTTGGCGTCGGGCAGCGTCGCGGCGAGCTCGTCGGAGACCTTGCCCTCCTTCACCAGTGCGGCGTAGCGGGCCGGGATGGCGCCACCCTCGAGGTAGGCCATGGCGCCGGCGTCGCTGGTCAGGTGCTCGACGAACAGCTTGGCGGCGCACGGGTGCGCGGCCTGCGTGACCACCGACTGGGCGTAGTAGCTGGCGTACACCCCGTCGGACGGGACGGTCGAGGTGAGGTCGAAGCCGGCGTCCTTCATCGACTTCTCGACGGCCGGGAAGTTGTACGTCCAGTCGAGCGCGATCGGGACCTCGCCGGAGAGCAGGTTCGCCTCGGTGACGTCGACGGTCTGCAGGTTGCCCGCGGCCTTGAGCTTCGCGAAGTACGCGATGCCGGGCGTGATGTCGTCGAACGAGCCGCCGTTGGCCAGCGAGGCCGCCATCACCGCGGCGAACGCGGCCCCGGCCTCACGCGGGTCCCCGTTGAGGGTGACCTGGCCCTTGTACTCGGGCTTGAGCAGGTCGGCCCAGCTGGTCGGGGCGTTCTTGACCAGGGTGGTGTTCACGCCGATCGACATGAGGCCGTAGTAGGAGCCGACCCACTGGCCCTTCGGGTCCTTCAGGTCGGCGGGGATCTCGTCCCAGGTGCTCGGCTTGAAGGTGTCGGCGTAGCCCTGCGAGATGAGCTGGCTGGTGAACGACGGGCCGACGTCGACGACCTCGGGCTGACCGGCCTGACCGCGCAGGGTGGTGATGGCGGTGACCTCGTCGGCGGACGAGGCGTCGGGGTTGGCGACGGTCGTCTTCACGCCGTAGAGGCTGGTGTAGGACGCGAGCACGCCCTTGTAGTTGGCCCAGGTGTCGGGCAGGGCGATGAGGTTGATCGCGCCCTCCTTCTTCGCCGAGGCGGCGAGCTCGGCAACCGTGCTGCCGCATGAGCCCGCGTCGACCGAGGCGGTCGAGATCGCGTCGCTGCTGGCCGAGGCCGAGGCCGACGGCGAGGAGCTCGCGGTCGAGCCGCACGCGGCCAGAGCGAGCACGGTAAGAGTGGTGGGAGCCAGGATCAAGAGCCTGCGCATCGGGGTCCTTCGTCGCGTTCGGAGTGAGCGTGAACAGGGATAACGCAGCAAGGCGTCCGACGTGCCCTACCCCGGTGAACCCCCGCGGACGACTAGATGAACACCCCCACCCCTCGCCTCCCTCCTCCCGTCCCCAGCCCGCCGGCTCCCCGGACCTCCCCCCTGCACCCGCCCCTCCCAGCACCCGCAACTGGTCACCTCGGCGCACGACACGCCGGGCCGGGCCCGCCCAACTGCCCACTTGCGTGGGGTGTGCCCCTGCGGCCGGCCTCGGCCGGGGCGGCCCGGGGCGGCCGGCCTCGGCCCGGAGCCAGCCGTCGAGGCTGGCGATGGCGGGAACTGGTCA
>JAHIJU010000027.1 GCA_018898235.1 Actinomycetota bacterium
AGATCTGGATCTCGCGGAATGAACTGCATCTGGCGACTCCGAGCCGGCGAGAGCGATTGGTGGGTACCGCGACAAGATATCGCGGGTAGCGGATGAGCCCACGTACTTCGCGCGAAGTGTTGCCGCGACACTGTTCCGGTTGGGTCGCGGATCGCCCGCTAGCGCTGATCTGACGCCAGCGCGCTCCGGCCAGCCTGCGCCCCACGGGAGCGGAAGCAGGCGTCACGCTTACAGGACGTTCCTTGGCGCGGGACCTGCGTCGGAGTTCGCGAATCTCCGCAGCCTAGGAGAACGTCCCCGACGTCCGTCCACGTCCTAGACAGACCATCCACGTCCTGAGACACCCCGCTGACCATACGCTGACCAGGAGCCCCAAACCGGCCCTCGCGGCCCTTGCATCCACGGCACCGAAACACACTCTGACCAGCACAAACCCTCTGTGCGCCTGGGCAGATTCGAACTGCCGACACCCGCTTTAGGAGAGCGGTGCTCTATCCCCTGAGCTACAGGCGCGTGGCACTGGGCAGGAACGTGAGCAGGTGCCGGGCCGTGGGTGCGGCGCCGGTGATGCGGTGGTCCATGTCAGTGCCGTAGCGACCGTCGGGCCCGTTCTGGAGGGCCCGGCGGACGCCGTGAGCCTACCGTGAGCGGCCCGCTGGCATGGCTGCGGACGTCCGGGGCCGGCCACGGCCGATGCCTGGCTCGGGGCCCAGCTGGCCGATGGCGCCGTGACTACCCTCCCGTCATGGCGCTCGACCAGACCAGCCTCGACGACCTCTGGGACTTCTCCGACCCGACGGCCTCGGAGGCGCGGCTGCGGGCAGCGTCCGACGCGGAGCGTGATCCCTCGACCCGGGCCGAGCTCGACACCCAGGTCGCTCGCGCCCTCGGGCTGCAGGGCCGGTTCGCCGACGGGCACGCCGTCCTCGACGCGATCGTGAGCGACGCGCCCGTGGTGCAGGTGCGGATCGACCTCGAACGCGGCCGGCTGCACCGCTCGGCCAGCGACGCCAGCGACACGCACCCGGCAGCCGACTACTTCCGGGCGGCAGCGGCCGGTGCGACCTCCGCCGGTCTCGGCTTCCTGCAGGTCGACGCACTGCACATGCTCGCGCTCACCGAACCCGACCGCGCCGAGCACTGGACCGCCGAAGCGCTTGCGGCGCTCGACACCATCGACGACGCCCGGACCCAGCGCTGGCGGGTCTCGCTGCACAACAACGCCGGCTGGGCCCACCTCGACGCCGGCCGTCCCACGGAGGCGCTCGCCTCGTTCGAGGCGTCCCGCCAGGTCGCCGAGCGCTGGGGCACGGCGCAGCAGGTCGCCTGGGCCGACGAGGCCATCGCCGAGGCGCGTCTCGCGGTGACACCGCCCGGACCGGCGTGAACGCGGCCGTCGGCCCGTCCGAGGAGTCCTGAGGGGACAGCCGCACCAGCGAACGCCGGCGCGCACCCGGTGCCGCACCAGTCCTGCCACGGCCCGCCACCCGAACAGGACCACGCAGAGCACCACGGTCGCCACCACGGCGAAGGTGAGCGCCGCCCCACGGCGGCGAACACGAGCACGGCGAGCAGGTCGAGGGCCAGGGCGGGCAGGCGGCGGCTCAGCACCGGCGCACCGAGCCACGTCCGCGTCGGCGCGGCGCCCCTACCCCTGCCACTCCTTGGCCCGCAGGTACCACCACGACGACACCGCGAGCACGAGAGCTGACGCCACCACCGCGGTGGCCACCGGCCCCAGCCACGGCACCGGGATCAGGAAGAACACATCGGTGTCTCCCAGGCTCGCCGGCCACCCGGTGAGCACCCGCAGGAACAGGTAGTAGGTGAGGTCCCACACCGTGAACGCGATGAAGAACGCCGCCACCCCGTGCCAGAACCGCCGCCCGGCGAGCACCGCCACGGCGGCGAGCATGAGGATCGTCGCGGCCTCGCGCGCCGTCTCCGCCCGGGCCAGCGCCGGGTCGACGAGCATCGTGTGCACCGGGTCGACGAACCGGATCGCCCCCAGGTCGAGGTACACCCGGCGGACGGGCCCGTCGTAGACCAGCTGCTCACCCAACGCCAGGCGCAGGTAGTGCACGACGGCGGCCTCGACGTAGCCGAACCCCGTGCCGAAGGCGATGAGCGCGCCGTAGCGCAGCCACCGTGCCCTCGACCGCCGCTGCGCCGCCACCTGCGCATCGTGCCGCCTCGCGCGGCGGCCTGCCGCGCCGGACACGCCCACGATGCTCCCGGTGCCGGCGCTCAGCCCTGGGCGCTGCGCCAGCCGCGCCACCCGCGCCGATGGGCCAGCTCCGGCGCGGCCTCCTCCTCCTGCTGCGCCGGCGGCACCTCCTCGTCGGCCGCGCCGCCCAGCGCCGTGTTGTCCTGGCCCAGCACGGGGACGCGGCGGATGATGTGCCGGGCGATCTCGTGCACGAGCTCGAAGTCGTGGGTGACGACCACGTCGTAGAAGTCCGGCGACGCGGCCCGCGCGAAGGCAGCGGCCGGCGCCTGGTCACTCAGGACGATGAGGAAGAGCTCCCCGGCGAACGCGTCGCCGGGCGGCAGTCGGACACCGCGCACGCCCCGGGCCGGCTCGGGCGGCATATCGGTGCCGAACGCGACGAAGACCATCGCGCCCTCCGGGATGCCGGACTCGACCACAGCCGGCGGCAGCTGGTCGCTGGCGCCCAGGCAGACGAGGAACACCGAGGGGCACCCGCTCGTGCGTGGCACTCTCGCCAGCATCCCGGCCAGCTCGTTCAGGTTGGTCCGGCTGACCTTCACCATCGGCGCCCCCTCGAACAGCTCGAACGGGGAGGCGACGTGCAGATCGGTCGGGGCGACCTTGATGAGCGGGATCGGGGTGCGCGGGAGGGGGTAGTGCTCCTGCAAGGGGCCGGGCTCCCCCAGGTACCGGCCCAGCCCGCAGGAGGCACCCAGGGCGCGGGCCCACGCGGCGTCCTTCCGGTTCTGGACGCCCTTGACGAGCAGGGCCGCCCCCGTCCTCTCGACGTGCCGGAGCACTCCCGAGACGATCGCGGCGGCCGCACCCCGCTTCGTCTCGCCGAGCCTGCGCAGGTCGAGCTGCACGGCGTCCGGCGCGACGATCGGCAACATCGCGATCGGCGACGGGCTGGCGCCGACGCCGCCGACCACGATCCCCCAGCCCATCTCCCGGGCGTGGTCGGCCGCGGCCAGGGCGCCGGCCGGGTCGGCGGACAGCGCGCGGCCGGTGAGCTCGACGAACACCCGCAGCCGGGACTCGGCCCGGGCGATGGTGCGCACCAGATCGGCCGGGCAGTCCTGCCCGATGGACTCGGG
>JAHIJU010000270.1 GCA_018898235.1 Actinomycetota bacterium
GACTGCCTCGCTGAAGACCCTCGGCTTCGTCGTGGCGCGCACCGAGAACTACACCTCGACGGTCAGCGACTCCGCCATCGTCGTCTTCGGCCCGGCGGGGATGGCGCAGGCCTACACGCTGGCCGCCCACCTCACCGGTCCGACGCTGAAGTTCGATGCGACCCGGGCCGACGCGACGCTCGACCTCGTCCTGGGCACCGCCTTCGGCGATCTCGCGGCGGCCGACCAGGTCGGGCTGGACCCGAGCACCCCGCTGAACAACCCCACCGGCTGCGTCGCGGTCGAGACGCTGCTCGCGGCGCCGTCACCGGCCGCGAGCTGACGGAGAGCACATCATGGTCGCCGGACGCGACAGGACCCACATCGAGGGCACGTACCCTGGGCAGGTCCCACCCCACCCGGAGGTTACGCTGTTGTCCTACCTGCCGTCACGCCTGACCTCCAGGTTCGAGCCGCGCACCATCGTCTGGTTCGCCTTTGCACTGGTCCACGCCTGGATCGCGCTGTGCGGCGTGGTCCTCATGCCGGACCGCGTCTTCTGGGACCTCAGCCTGTACCGTGCCTGGGTCTGGTACGGCGTCAACGTCGGTACCTGGCCGGTGTTCACGACGACCTGGGTCTACCCGGTCGGCGCGATGGTCCCGATGCTGCTGGTCGGTGAGCTGGCCGGCTACAACGACCGCACCTTCGGCCTCGGCTGGGCCGTCCTGGTCACCCTCCTCAACGCCGTCGCCGTGCGCGCCCTGCTGCGCCGCAAGGGCGGGATCAACGGCGCCTTCTGGTTCATCGTGTTCCTGGCCGCACTCGGCCCCGTCGCCGTCGGACGGCTCGACGCCTTCGTCGCACCGCTGTGCATCCTCGGGCTGCTGGAGCTGGAGAAGCGGCCGCGGGTCGCGGCGCTGCTGCTCACGGTGGGCGCCTGGATCAAGGTGGCACCCGGTGCCCTGCTGCTGCCGATCGTGCTGGCGGTCAAGCGGCCCGTGAAGGATGTCATCGCCCCGGCCGCGATCCTCAGCACGGCCATCGTCGCGTTCGTCGCACTGCTCGGCGGGGCCGGGCACGTGGCGTCCTTCCTGTTCGAGCAGGGCGACCGCGGGCTCCAGCTCGAGTCCGTGGGCGCCTCGCCGTGGCTGCTCGTCGGCCTGGTCTCGTCCGCCGTCAGCCGGATGTACAACTCGCAGATCATCACCTACGAGGTGCACGGCCCCGGGGTGCCGACCCTGGTCACGGTGCTGGACATCGTGTTCGGCCTGGCCCTGCTCGTGGTGGTCTGGCTGCTGTGGCGACGGCGCTCGGCCGGACCCCAGCCGCTGCCTGCGTCCGAGCTCGTCGTGCGGGGCTCGCTGCTCGTCGTGCTCACCATGCTCGTGACCAACAAGGTGCTCTCGCCGCAGTACATCACCTGGCTGGCGGCGCCGGTCGCTGTCGCCCTCGCGCTCGGGCTGCCCCACTGGGGACGCACGGCGCGGTGGATGCTCGGCATCGCCCTGGCCACCCAGGTGATCTTCCCGTGGGTGTACGGCGGGATCATCGGCGGCGGGGTGTTGCAGACGCTCGTGCTGGTCGGCCGCAACGCGGCGCTCGTCATCGTCTGGCTGGGGACCGCGCGACGGCTGGTGCGGGCGCCGTCGGTGGTCGAGGCGAGGGAGCTGGTGCACGCGGCCTGAGGGCGCCCACCTCGGCGCGACCCGCTCTCCTGCGAGCAGCAGGCCACGCCCGGGGCGCCGTCAGGGAAGCTGCCGGGCGACCTCGTCCGCGATCAGCACGAGGTGGTCGAGGTCGTGCAGGTCGAGCACCTGCAGGTAGACCCGCGTGAGCCCTAGCTCGCGCAGCTGTCCGAGCCTCTCGACCACCTGGGTCGGGGTTCCCGCCACCCCGTGCTCGCGCAGCTCGGCGGGTTCGCGGCCGATCGCCTCGGCGCGTCGGGCCAGCTCGGCGTCATCCCGTCCGACGCAGGCGACCAGGGCGACCGACAGGGTGAGGGTCGCCGGGTCGCGGCCCACGTCGCGGCAGGCTTGACGGGCCCGGTCGAGCGCCGCCGGGATGAGGGTGAGCTCGGGGAACGGAAGGTTCAGCTCGGCCGCGTACCGGGCGGCCAGGGCCGGGGTGCGCCGCGGTCCCATCCCGCCGACGATCAGCGGGACACCCGCGCGGGAGGGGTCGAGCGGTGAACGCTGCACGGGTTTGGGCAGGCCCGGTGAGTCGGCCAGCTGGTAGTAGGTCCCGTCGAAGGAGTACCGCTCGGCGACCGGGGTGCCCCAAAGCCCGCTGACCACCTCGAGCTGTTCGTCGAGGCGGTCCAGGCGGTGGTCCGGGAACGGGATGCCGTAGGCGCTGTGCTCGGCGTCGAACCAGCCGGCGCCGAGCCCCAGCTCGACCCGCCCGCCGGACATGGCGTCGACCTGGGCGACCTGGATGGCCAGCATCCCGGGCAGCCGGAAGGTGGCCGAGGAGACGAGCGTGCCGAGCCGGATGCGCCGGGTCTGCAGCGCGAGCCCGGCGAGGGTCAGCCAGGAGTCCGTCGGGCCCGGCAGCCCGTCGCCGTCGCCCATCGCGAGGACGTGGTCGGAGCGGAAGAAGCCCGAGAAGCCGAGGTCCTCGCTCGCCTGGGCGATCGCGAGCTGGTCGTCGTAGGTCGCGCCCTGCTGGGGTTCGACGAAGATGCGCAGGTCCATGGGTCCAGCCTCACACGCCCGAGCTCACCAGCAGCGCACGCAGGCCCCGGACCTCGTCGTCCGCCAGGCCGAGGCCGTCGCGCAGGTAGCCGGCGAAGCCGCCGAACTGCAGCTCCACCTGCTCGAACGCCGCCGCCAGGTACTCGGGCCGCACCTCAAGCATCGGGGCCAGCACCTCGGCGGCACCCCCGCCCGCCACGTACCGCGCGATGATCGGCGCGAACGCCGCACGGACCGCCGGGTTGACCGCGAGGTACTCGGTCTGCACCTGGTCGTCGTCCACGCCGGCCGCGAGCAGCAGGAGTGTGGTGGCCCAGCCGGTGCGGTCCTTGCCCGCCGTGCAGTGCACCAGGACGGGTGCGCCCTCGGCCGCGAGCACCGCACGGACGAAGGCCGCGTACCCCGTGCGGGCGGCGTCGCCGACCACCAGGTCCCGGTAGGTGCCCTGCATCTGCGCCACCGCGTCGAACCCACCGAACGCCTGGGCGAACGCGTGCGGATCGGTCATCAGCCGCGCCTGGTCGGCCGCAGCCTGCGGCGGCATATCGGCCAGCACGTCGAGGTGCAGGTACCGGGCACCGTCGGGCACGTGGTCGGGGCGTTCGCGCACCTCGTGGCTGGTGCGCAGGTCGACGACGGTGTGCAGGCCGAGGGCGACGATCGCCGGGTCCTGGGCCGCGCGCGGGTCGGCGAGCTCACCGGAGCGGAAGACCCGACCGCGGGCGAGCGGACCGGCCGATGCGGTGCGCCCGCCCAGGTCACGCAGGTTGAACACGGCGGCGGCGGAGACCACGAACGGGTCGGTGACGGTCACGGGACGAGCCTTGCACATCCGACGGAACGCCCGCCGGGCCGTTGCGCCCGTCGACGAACGGGCCTAACGTGCAACCACATGGTTGTAGATGAAGACGTCGCGACGGACCGGGTGTTCGCCGCACTGGCCGATGCGACCCGACGGGACATCGTCCGCCGCGTGATCGCCCAGGAGGCCTCGGTCTCGGCGCTCGCCCGGACCTACCAGATGAGCTTCGCCGCAGTCCAGAAGCACGTCGCCGTGCTCGAACGGGCCGGCCTGGTGACCAAGGAACGACGCGGCCGGCTGGCCGTGGTGCACCCCGACCTGGGCACCCTGGCTGTGGCGACCCGGCTGCTCGACAGCTTCGAGGCACTGTGGCGGGCCCGGATCGGACGGATGGAGGACCTGCTCGCCGCACCGCCCCCACCGCGGAACCAGCCAGCGGACTAGCCCGGAGGACACGACATGACGGTCATCAGCGCCATCCCCGACACCGAGTCGCTCACCCTGACGGTGGTCGCCCAGCTCGCCGCCCCACCCGCCCGCGTGTGGCAGCTGTGGGTCGACCCGCGCCAGCTCGAACGCTGGTGGGGCCCGCCGACCTGGCCCGCCACCTTCACCGCGCACGACCCGCGCCCCGGCGGCCGGTCGAGCTACCGCATGACCGGACCCGACGGGACGACCGCGAACGGCTGGTGGAGGTTCCACGCGATCGACGAACTGCGGTCACTCGAGATCGACGAGGGCTTCGCCGATGCGGACGGCGAACCCGACCTGACGATGCCGACCACCCGGATGCGGCTCGACCTGTCCGAGACGGCCGATGGCACCCGGATGACGCTCGTCTCGCACTTCGCCTCGGTCGAGCAGATGCAGCAGCTCCTCGAGATGGGCATGGTCGACG
Source organism: Actinomycetota bacterium (assembly GCA_018898235.1). Lineage (GTDB taxonomy): Bacteria > Actinomycetota > Actinomycetes > Actinomycetales > Cellulomonadaceae > Cellulomonas. The sequence goes on from JAHIJU010000270.1 coordinate 4,376, forward strand.
GGATGAGTGAGGCCATGAGCCAGATCGACGCGATCCTGGGCGAGGGGTAGCTCGCCGCGCCGGCGCTCAGCCCTGCCCGGCCCCCGGCACCGCATCGACCACGTCGTCGTACCCCTGCGAGCCCGGCAGCTCATCCGGTGCGTACACCAGCCGGACCACCCCCGTGGGGAACACCTGCGAGGCCAGCAGACGCAGCGGGTAGATCGGGTCGCCCTCGTCGAACAGGCGCTCGCCCCGGCGTGCCGCCACCGGATGCACCAGCAGCCGCAGCTCGTCGAGCAGCCCGGCCGCGAGCAGCTGGCGCACCACGCTCACCGACCCGGCCACCAGGATCTTGCCCACCCCCGGGGTCGCCTTGAGCGTCGCGACGGCCTCGACCAGCTCGCCCCGGACGGTCTCGACGTTGCGCCAGCCCAGGTCCTGGGTGCCGCGGGTCGCGACGACCTTGCGCACATCGCCGAGCTGGGCGGCGAACACAGCGTCCTCGCCGCCCGCGCGCTCCCGGTCGGGCCAGGCGCCCGCGAAGCTGTCGTACGTGACACGGCCCAGCAGCAGCACGTCGACGTCCTCGTAGTCCTCATCGACCGCGGCACCCATGTGCTCGTCGAAGTACGGGAAGTGCCAGGCCGGGTCGATCTCGACGACACCGTCGAGGGAGATGAACAGGGTCGAGACGAGGGTTGCCATCGGACCTCCACGGGCGTCGGCACGTCCGCGCCATGCGGGTGCACACCCCGATGAGACCCCCCGCGGCCCGGATGCGCATCTGCGGCGGACGGCCCCTCACCCCTTTCGCCCGGCGCCGATCCGCGGTTCTGTAGAGGCATGACGTCGCGTGCGCTCCGCACCACCCTGGTCGTCGGGGCCCTCCTGCTGGTCCTGACGGCGTGCGCGCCGGCCGCGAATGAGCTGGTCGGGACCCCCGCGCCCGACGGTGGCGTCCCCGGCTTCTGGCTCGGGCTCTGGCAGGGGGCCATCGCGCCGATCACGTTCGTCATCTCGCTGTTCAACCACAACGTCGGCGTCTACTCGGTGCACAACTCCGGCGGCTGGTACAACTTCGGCTTCCTGCTCGGCGTCTCGATCGCGCTCGGCGGCTCGGCCGGCGGCGGGGCTGCCGGGCGGCGTCGGCGGCGCTGATCTCGCGCGTCGGCGATGCAGGCACCGGTGCGGCGGACCAGGTCGAGACGAGAGCTGCCAGTCGGGGCGAACGGATGCGACCCTGTCGATCGGGCATCAGCACGGGCAGCCTCGAGCTGCGGTCATGACCCGCGGGCCTGCTCACCCCTGATCCCGACGGCCTCCCACCTGATCTGACGTTGCACCGCAGTGGCTCTTCCTATCTGAGGTGGGGGTGAGCGGCGCGCCGGTGTGAGGCGGGTGCGGGGTGTGAGGGGTCGAGGCCCTCAGGATCGGTGGCGACCAAGCACACCTGTCCGGAAGGGCCTCGACGTTGTCCGAGCCCACGACGCGTTCGGCTGCGCGCTGCCATCACGACACGACCTACTGTTCGCGCTGCGACCTTGCTGGTCGGCCTTGCTGGCTTGCATGTGGTCGCGGTCGACGGCGAGGACGACACGGGGCTGCGGGTCGTGGTCGAGTCCGGTCCGGCGGTGGTGGGATGTCGCTCGTGTGGTGTGATCGCGTCTAGCCACGGCCGTCGCGAGGTGCGGCTGGTTGATGCGCCGTGCTTCGGGCGTCCGGTCGAGCTGGTGTGGCGCAAGCGGACGTGGCGGTGCCCGGAGTCGTTGTGTCCGACCGGGGTGTTCACCGAGCAGGACCCGCTGGTGGCGGCGCCGTGGGCGTTGCTGACCACCAGGGCGTGCTGGTCGGCGCTCGGGCAGATCCGCCGCGAGCATGACTCCATCGCCGGGCTGGCCCGGCAGCTGGGCACGACCTGGAACACGCTGTGGTCGGCGATCCGGCCCCTGCTCGAGGCGATGGCCGACGACGAGGCCCGCTTCGCCGGTGTCACCCGGCTCGGCGTCGACGAGCACATCTGGCACCACGTCTCGGAGCGCCCCGTCGACCAGGGCGGCCGCGGGCCGAAGTATCTGACCGGGATGGTCGATCTGACTCCCGCCCCGGACGGGACCCCCCAAGGCCCGGCTGCTCGACCTGGTCGCGGGCCGCTCCGGCAAGACCTACCGCGACCGGCTCAGCGCACGCCGCCCGGTGTTCGCTCATGGGGTCACCGAAGCGACGCTGGACCCGTTCCACGGCTACAAGAACGCGATCGACGACCAGCTCCAGGACGCTGTCGCGGTCCTGGACGCGTTCCATGTCGTCAAGCTCGGCACCGCCGCCGTCGACGAGGTCCGGCGCCGGGTCCAACAGGCCATCCATGGCCACCGCGGCCGCAAGACCGACCCGCTCTACCGGATCCGTGACATCCTGCGCGCCGGCGCGGAACGCCTCACCGAGCGGCAGCAGATCCGCCTCGAGACAGCCTTCGACGCCGACCCGCGTCACGTCGAAGTCTAGGTCGCCTGGCGCTGCGCCCAACAACTCCGCTCGGTCTATCACCAGCCCAGCCACGCCGCCGGGC
>JAHIJU010000271.1 GCA_018898235.1 Actinomycetota bacterium
GAAGGCGTCGAGGAACGACAGCACCTGGACGGCGAACGCCTCGCTGAGCTCGAACAGCCCGATCTCGTCGATGCTCAGCCCGGTGCGCGCGAGGGCCCTGCGGGTGGACGGCACCGGGCCGAGCCCCATGAGCTCGGGTTCCACACCCGCGTAGGCATAGCCGACCAGGCGCATGCGCACGGGCAGCCCGAGCTCGACCGCGGTCGCCTCGTCGGCGAGCAGGCAGGCCGTCGCACCGTCGGTGAGGGGGGACGAGGTGGCGGCGGTGACCTGGCCGCCGGCACGGAACGGTGTGGGCAGGTCCGCGATCGACTCGAGCGTCGTCCCGGGGCGCGGCGGCTCGTCAGCGGTCGCCAGTCCCCAGCCCCGGTCCGGGTCCCGAACCGCGACGGGGACCAGGTCGGGGTCGATCTTCCCGCCGGCCACGGCGGCGGCGTAGCGGGCCTGACTGGCGACGGCGAAGGCATCGGCCCGCGCCTTGGTGAGCTCGGGGAAGCGGTCGTGCAGGTTCTCGGCGGTCACGCCCATGGCGAGCGCGTCGGGGGAGACGATCCGTTCGGCGACGAACCGTGGGTTCGGTTCGAACTCGGACCCGAGCGGGTGGTGCCCCATGTGCTCGACGCCGCCGGCGACGACCACGTCCTGGGCACCGGCGGCGATGCCGGAGGCGGTGGTGGTCACGGCCGTCATCGCGCCCGCGCACATGCGGTCGATGGCGTAGCCGGGGACGGTCGACGGCAGCCCGGCGAGCAGGGCGACGGTGCGTCCGAGCGTGAGCCCCTGGTCGCCGGACTGGCTGGTGGCCGCGAGGGCCACCTCGTCGATCCGGTCGGCCGGCAGCTCGGGGTGCCGGCGCAGCAGCTCGCGGACGCAGCGCACGGCGAGGTCGTCGGCGCGGGTGTGGGCGTACAGACCGTCCTTGCGGGCCCGGCCGAACGGGGTGCGCACCCCGTCGACGAAGACCACAGGGCGGCCGTGCAGGGCGGTGGCGGCGGGGGACATGCAGTCTCCTGGGACGTCGGTGTCCGGTCAGAACGTACTCAACAGTAACCGGGACCTTCGTCCTTTACCAGTACCTCCGGTACCGGACTCTTGCGCCGCGCTCAGCCGGACGCGGCAACCCCGCTGAGCGCCTGCGCGAAGGCGTCCGCCAGGAGTTCGACCTGCCAGGGGCGCGCACCGCCGGCCAGCAGGAACCCAGCCACCGACCCGGCGTCGACCGGCGACGGCGGGCTCCAGCACAGGCGCCGCAGCAGATCGGGCTGCAGCAGGTTCTCGGCCGGCACCGTCCACTGCTCGCACAGCTCGGTGACCACCGTCCGCAGAGCCAGGAGCCGGTCGGCAGCGGCCGGGTCGCGCTCGGACCAGGTCCGAGGCGGCGGCGGGGCGTCGGTGTGGGGCCCCCGGATGGTCGGCAGGCCCGTCTCGGGCAGCGCGAGGGCGCGATCGATGGCCGCCTGCCACAGCGGCGCACGGCGCGACTGGCCCTTGCCCGAGAACTCCGGCAGCGCGACCAGCTGGGCCGCCGTGCGGGGCAGCGCCACCGCGGCCGCCACGATCGCCCGGTCGGGCAGCACGCGACCTGGCGAGATGTCGCGCTGCTGGGCGTTCAGCTCGCGGGTCTCCCAGAGCTCGCGCGCGACAGCCAGCCGACGTCGGTCGCGGACCGTGTGCAGACCGGAGACCCGGCGCCACGGATCGACCCTGGCCGGACGCGGCGGCGCCGTGCGCTCGGCGTCGAACTCCTGCGCAGCCCATACCGCCTTGCCCGCGAGCGTGAGCTGGTCGGCGAGGCGGTCGCGCAGCTCGACGAGGACCTCGACGTCGAGCGCGGCGTACCGCAACCAGTCCATCGGCAGCGGACGGGTCGACCAGTCGACGGCCGAGTGCTCCTTCGCCAGGCCCAGGCCGAGCACCTGCGCGACGACGGCCGCCAGGCCCACCCGTTCGTAGCCCAGCAGCCGGGCGCCGAGCTCGGTGTCGAACACCCGCGCGGGGTGCAGGCCGACCTCCGCCAGGCACGGCAGGTCCTGGGAAGCCGCGTGCAGCACCCACTCCGATCCGGCGAGGGCCTCGTTGAGGCTCGACAGATCGGGGAGCGCCGCTGGATCGATGAGCGCGGTTCCCGCGCCTTCGCGGCGCAGCTGCACGAGGTAGGCGCGCTGGCCGTACCGGTAGCCGGAGGCGCGCTCCGCATCGACGGCGACCGGGCCGCTGCCGGCGGCGAACCGGGCGACGACCTCGGCGAGCGCTCCGGGGGTGTCGGTGACCGGCGGCACCCCGTCCGCGGGCTCGGCGAGCGGGACCACCTCGGGGACGACGACCTCCGAGGTCACCGGGTCCAGCACCTGTGCGGGTTCGCCCGCCTCGCCTGACGCCGGTGGCGCTCCGTTCTGCACGTGCCCACGCTAGGCCCGGGGCCCCACGCGCGACGCGAGGCGTGCCGTGGACGCCACAAAGCGCCGTGCCGCGGACACCACCAGGGGCTACGTGAGGACGCCTGCCCGCAGGACCATCGCGACGAGCTCGGCGCGGTCGCCCGTCCCGAGCTTGCGTGAGATCCGCGCGAGGTGGCTCTTGACGGTGAGCGCCGACAGCCCGAGATCCTCGCCGATCAACCGGTTGCTGCGGCCGTCGGCGACCAGGCGCAGCACCCCGAGCTCACGGGCCGACAGCTCGGGCAGGCTCGGGCGGGGCCTGGCCGGGGCGGCCGGCGTCGGACGCACCAGGCTGGTCAGGAGCTGACCCGTGACGGCACCGCGCACCCCGCCCGCCAGGAGCACCGTCAGCTCGTCGCGCGAGGCGCGGCGGGCGAGCACGACGGCACGCGGGACGCCGCGACGACGCAGGGCGAACAGCAGGGCGCGCCCCTCGCCGTCACCGATGTCCTGGACGGTCACGCAGGACGGCGCACGGCTCGCCTGCTCGGGGGCGGAGCGGCTGTTCGGGAGCGGACGCGTCGCGCGGGAGGCGCCGAGGCGCCGCGCCGGGGTCTGCACAGGCTCGATGGTCACGACACTGTCATCGGCCAGGGCGGGCCGGGTGTGAAGGGTCTCAGGTCCTCGGGGCGAACGCGATGACGCCGTCGGGCAGCGGCGGGAGCCCGGCCGCGGTGCACAGCAGCGTCGTCCAGGCGACCAGGTGCGGGGAGAGGTCCTCGTCACGGGCGGTCCAGGAGGCCCGGATCTCCAGCTCGGTCTGCTCCTCGCGCTCGGACAGCGAGCCGAACGTCTGCGAGAGCACGCGGGTCACCGTGCCGCCGGCCGCGTGCGGGTCGAGGCCGGCATGCGCCAAGGAGTCGAGGAACCAGCTCCACGCGACCTCGGCGAGCAGCGGATCCGTGCCGACCTCGGGCTCCAGCGGGGCCCGCACCAGCGTGACCAGGCGGAAGCACCCGTCCCAGGCATCCTGACCGGCCGGGTCGTACAGCACGACGAACCGACCCGAGGCGAGCTCGGTCGCGTCGACCGAGCGACGGGCCGAGCGGACGTCGGCATTGAGGGCTGCGGAGAAGGGCGCGATGCGGGTGGGTCCGGGCACCTCGTCGAGCACCACCTCACCGCGCACGGGTACCCCGCGCAACGTGCGGAGCGCGCGGACGAACTCCTCGGGGGCGTCCTCCGGGCGGCTCACGGCCGCAGCGTACGCACGGGACCGCCCCCTCGATTCCCGGCGCGCCGGGCTACAGTGACGGTTCGTCATGCGCGCCCGGCGAACCGTGTCGCGCCCGGTCGCCGGAGAGGTCCACGATGGTCGAGCAGGACGGTGCGCAGGCCCAGATCGGTGTCACGGGGCTGGCGGTGATGGGTCGCAACCTGGCCCGCAACCTCGCCCGGCACGGGTACCGGGTGGCGGTGCACAACCGCAGCTGGGAGCGGACGGCCTCGCTCGTCGCCGACCACGGCGACGAGGGCACCTTCGTCCCCGGGCGGACGATGGCGGAGTTCGTCGGTTCGTTGGCCCGGCCGCGCACGGTGGTCGTCATGGTCAAGGCAGGCGAGGCCACCGATGCCGTCATCGACGAGCTGGTCGGGCTGATGGAGCCGGGCGACATCGTGGTGGACGCCGGGAACGCCCACTTCCCGGACACGGCGCGCCGCGAGCAGGCGCTGGCCGCCCGCGGGCTGCACTTCGTCGGCACCGGTGTGTCCGGGGGCGAGGAGGGTGCGCTGAACGGGCCGTCGATCATGCCAGGCGGTACCCCCGAGTCCTACCGGACCCTCGGTCCGATGCTCGAGGCCATCTCGGCCAAGGTCGACGGGGTGCCGTGCTGCACCCACGTGGGACCCGGTGCGGCCGGGCACTTCGTGAAGATGGTGCACAACGGGATCGAGTACGCCGACATGCAGCTGATCGCCGAGGCGTACGACCTGCTGCGTCAGGGCCTGGGTGCCGATGCGGCGCGGATCGCCCGGATCTTCGCCGACTGGAACTCGGGCGATCTGCAGTCGTACCTCATCGAGATCACGGCCGATGTGCTCGCGCACACCGATGCTGCGACGGGGGCGGCCTTCGTCGACGTCGTGCTCGACCGGGCCGAGCAGAAGGGCACCGGCCGCTGGACCGTGCAGGCGGCGCTCGACCTGGGGGTCCCGGTGACCGGGATCGCCGAGGCGACCTTCGCCCGCGGGCTGTCCGGGTCCGTCCCGCAGCGTGCTGCCGGCCGGGGGCTGCCGGCCGACGTCGAACCGTGGGACGTCGTCGACGAGGACGCCTTCATCGCAGACGTCCGTGCGGCGCTGTACGCGTCCAAGGTGGTGGCCTACTCGCAGGGCTTCGAGCAGATAGCCGCGGGTTCGGCCGAGAACGGCTGGGGAATCGACCGCGGCGCGATGGCACGCATCTGGCGCGGCGGCTGCATCATCCGGGCCAAGTTCCTGGACCGGATCACCGAGGCCTACGAGCAGGACCCGGAGCTGCCGCTGCTGATCGCCGACCCGTACTTCGCGCGGGTCGTCGGCGACGGGCTGGCCGCGTGGCGGCGGGTGGTGGCCGCGGCGGTCACCCACGGTGTGCCCACCCCGGCGTTCTCGTCCTCCCTGGCCTACTACGACGGCGTGCGCGCACCCAGGCTGCCGGCCTCGCTCATCCAGGCCCAGCGCGACTTCTTCGGGGCGCACACCTACCGGCGGACCGACCGGGACGGGGTGTTCCACACCGACTGGTCGGGCGACCGCACCGAGCAGCCGGCCTGATCCGGCACGGCCCCGCTCGGGCGGCGCGCCGCCGGTGCGCCGCTCAGCGCCGCTGGAGCGCGCGCAGCACCCGCTTGGCGGCGGGTGCTGCGACCGTCCACAGCCGGTAGGTGAGACCGAACGGCACATCGATCGCGCCCACCAGATGGTCCTCGTGGTCGGCGAACGACCGCTTGAAGGTCGAGATGCCGTCGTTGAGCAGGCCGTTCATGTCGTACTCGGCCAACCCGCGGGCCTGCATGGCGCAGATCGCCGTCCACTTGAGCGAGAAGTTGGCGTGCAGCTCCTGGCCGGCTTCGGTCGCGCCGCCGTACAACTCGAACGCGGTGCGGTCGCTGGCCGCCAGCCAGAGGAAGGCGACCGGCCGGTCACCGTCGAAGGCGGCGAAGACGGGGGAGTGCTCCGGGCCCAGCTCGGCGCGGACCCGCAGGTAGTACTCGTCGGGATGCAGAGCGAACCCCGCACGGTCCGCGACCTCGTGGTAGACGGCCAGGCAGGCGGGCAGCTCGGCGTCGGTGACCTCGCGGTAGACCAGCTCGGTGCGCGCCGACCGGCGGATCTGCTTGCGCGTGGTCTTGCTCATCGCCGACTGCAGCTCGTCCTGGGTGCGGGTGAGGTCGAGCACCAGCGTGTCCGGGACCAGCACCCGCTGGGCGGCAGGCCGGGAGCCCGGCACGTCGAGGACGGTGCCGACCGGCCACTGCGGCTCGAGCGTGATCGCGGCGCCGCCCACGCGGATGCGGGCCCAGGCGACGACGGCCGCGGTGACCGCATCGCGATCGGCGCCCGCCGCCAGCGCGGGACCGCGCGGCACGTAGGACAGCCGCTGCAGTGGCCAGGGGAGCCTGCGGACCAGCACCTGGGCCGCGCCCACCACGGCAGCACCCTGGCGGACGAGGACCCGGCGCGCTGTCCAGTTGCCCGCCGACTTGACCTCGCCCCAGCCCCACAGCTGCAGCGGGTGCCCGCCGAGGGCCAGCACGTGGGTTTCCCAGGCGGCCCGGTCGGTCACCTCCTCGACGACGGCGGCGAAATCGGCGGGGGTTGACGGCACGACCTCCACCCTACCGAGGGTGGGCGTCGGGTCGGCGGGTGCGGCCGGGTGCGGGCCGCGCCAACTACGCTGGCAGCGCCCGTCCAGCCGATCCCGGAGCCCGTCGCACATATGCCTTCCGCCCCTGCTGTCACCGACCTGCTTCCCGTCGCCGTCGGCGGTGACATCGGCGTCTACGCCTTCGTGCGCGCGTTCCACGAGGCCTACGGCTGCCCGGCCGTCGTGGTCTCGGCGGTGGCGACCCGGCCCATGCAGCGCTCGTCGTTCATCACCAACCTCGTGGTGCCCGGGATCGACGACGACGAGGTGCTCGTGGCCGCGCTCGAGCGGGTGGCCGCCGACCACCCCGGCCGCACGTTGGTGCTGCTGACGAACACCGACTGGTTCGTGCGCTCGGTCGTGAAGAACGCCGACCGGCTCTCGGCGCACTACCTGCTGCCCTACTGCACGCAGTCGGTGCTCGACGAGGTGTCGAGCAAGGAGGGGTTCGCGGCGATCTGCGCCCGGCTGGACATCCCGACACCGCGCACGGTCCCGGTGGACCTGTCGGCGCTGCGGGCGGCGGGCGGACGTGCGGCCCTGCCCGGGCTCGACGTGGACCTCGACTTCCCGGTGGTCGCCAAGCCGTCCTCGAGCGCCGAGCACCACTTCCTGACGATGGCGGGCAAGAAGAAGGTCGACCACCTCGGCTCGCGCGCCGAGCTCGACGACCTGCTCGGCCGGCTGCTGGACGCCGGGTACACCGGCACCTACCTCGTGCAGGACCGCATCCCTGGGGACGAGACGCAGATGCGGTCCCTCACCGCCTACCGCGACACCCGAGGCGTGGTGACGCTGCTGGCCACCGGCCGGGTGCTGCTCGAGGAGCACACGCCGGGCACCCTCGGCATCCCGGCCGCCATCCTCACCGAACCGTACGAGGACGCGATGGAGGCGGCGACCCGATTCCTCGACGCCGCGGGCTACACGGGGTTCGCGAACTTCGACTACAAGCTCGACCCCCGGACGGGCCGGCACGTGTACTTCGAGATGAACCCGCGGATCGGGCGCAACAACTACTACGTGACCGCGGCCGGGTCGAACCCGGCGCGTGCGGTGGTGGCCGACCTGGTCGAGCGGCGCAGCACCGACGTCGTGCGGGGGACCCGCGAGGTGCTCTACTGCGTGGTCCCGTTCGACCTGCTGCTGCGGTACGTACTCGACCCCGGGCTGCGGGTGCGGCTGCGCCGTGCGCGGCGTGAGCACCGCCTGGTGCACCCGCTGCGCTACCGGGCCGACTCCCGGCCGTTGCGACGGCTGCTGGTGGAGGGCGTCACCCAGGCGTACCGCCGCAAGTACCGCCGGTTCTACCCGCGACCGGTGGCCGAGGGCTGAGTCAGCCCAGCTCGGACGTCCCCGAGTACAGGTGCAGCACGGGGACCTTGAGCTCCTCACGCGCGCGCGACGCCCAGTCGGTGTGCAGGGTGTCCTCGACCAGGTGCGGGTAGGTCACGACGACGATCTCGCGGACACCGCCGTCCGCGACCGCGGCCCGCAGTGCGGGCAGCGGGTCATCCAGCGTGACCTGGCCGGTCGCGGTCCGGCCGGCGGCGGCCAGCTCGTGCAGGGTGCGCTCGAGACGTTCGGTCGCGGTCGCGCGGGCGTGCCCGGCGTCGGGCTCGCGGCCGACCGCCCGGCGCAGTGCATCCCGCAGGTCACCGAGCCCGAGCTCGTCGAGCACGGTCGCCAGCAGTGGCTGGTCGGTGTCGGCCGGGACCAGCACCCGGTAGTCGACCTCGTCCTGCGGGTGCAGCTCGAGCAGGTGCGCGACATCCGCGTCGGCCAGGGCGTCCTCGGTGAGGACCACGATCGTCTCGGTCATCCCCGCAGCGTATTGCCCCCGGGCCCCGTGCCGGTCGTCCTGCTCGGCGTCCGTATCCTGTCGTCCGTGCAGACGGGCGACGGACGGGTGTCGAGGCTCGTCGACCGGTATCCCCAGGTGCCTGCGGACCGGCTGCTCGGTCAGCTGGTGCCGCCGCGGCACTTCGCGCAGGCAACCTTCGACGGGTACATCGCCGCACCCACGCACCCGAGCCAGGCCGCGGCCCGCGGGCGGCTGCGCGAGGTGGCCCACGAGATCGGGCGCCCCGCACGTCACCGATGGGGGCGGGCGCGCCGGGCGCCGGTCCCGGCGGTCTACCTGGACGGCGGGTTCGGCGTCGGCAAGACCCATCTGCTCGCGGCGCTCGCCCGTGCCGTCGGGGTCGAGCGGACGGCGTACGGGACGTTCGTCGAGTTCACCCACCTGGTCGGGGCACTGGGGTTCGCGCCCACGGTCGAGGCGCTGGCGACCAGGCAGCTCGTGGCCATCGACGAGTTCGAGCTCGACGACCCCGGTGACACCCTCATCGTGACCCGGCTGGTCCGTGAGCTCACCGACCGTGGCGTGGCCGTGGCGGCGACCTCCAACACGCTGCCGGAGTCGTTGGGCGAGGGGCGGTTCGCGGCCGAGGACTTCCTGCGCGAGATCCAGGCCCTCGCCGCGCGGTTCGAGGTGGTGCGGATCGACGGAGAGGACTACCGGCACCGGCAGCTGCGCACCGACGATGCGGCGCTGCCCGATGCCGTGGTGGCCGAGGTGGTCCGGGCGCGGCCCGGTGCGACGCTCGACGACTTCCAGGCGCTGACCGACCACCTGGCGCAGGTGCACCCGAGCCGCTACGGGGCGCTGCTCGACGGGGTGCCGCTGGTCGGGTTGACGGCGGTCGGGCCGGTACAGGACCAGGACGTGGCGCTGCGGCTCGTCGTCCTCGTCGACCGGCTGTACGACCGGGACGTGCCCGTGCTGCTGGGCGGAACGGCTGAGCACGACCTGTTCAGCGCCGCGATGCTGCGCGGGGGGTACCGCAAGAAGTACTTCCGGGCGCTGTCGCGGCTCGGGGCGCTGGCGGCCCAGGGGCGCGAGCTGGCGGTCCCGCCCGAGATCGAGCCCGGTTCCTGACACCGTCGGTGCCTCTCAGGCGAGGATGGTGACGCCGGTCCCGGGCATCACGACGCACACCTCGGCGCCGTCCTGGTCGAGCGTCACCGGGTCCCAGCTCGCGACGACGCGCAGCGGGCGGCCGGCGGCCGGGACCAGGACCCGGGCCGGGGCGTCCGCGAGGTTGACCACGACACGGGCCTGCCCGCGCAGCACCACCAACCAGCCGTCGAACGGTCCCGCCGAGCCCACCTCGGGCTCGGCGACCAGATCGCAGGCGGCACGGTCGCCACGGGCCAGATCGGGCACCACCCGGCGCAGCGCGATCAGGGTGCGGTACCAGCCGAGCAGCCGGGCGTGGGCGGGCTGTGCTGGCTCAGACCAGTCGAGGCGGCTGGCGACGAACGTCCCCGGGTCCTGCGGGTCGGGCACCTGCACCGCCTCGCCGTACAGCTGCCGGGTGCCGTGGTCGGCGAACTCGGCCCGACGTCCGTCGCGTACGGCGGCGGCGAGCGCGGGGTCGGTGTGATCGGTGAAGTACTGGAACGGTGTGGCGGCACCCCACTCCTCGCCCATGAAGAGCATCGGCGAGAACGGGGCCAGGACCACGAGGGCTGCCTCGCCCGCGAGGACGGCCGGGCGCAGGCGGGCGGAGGGCCGGTCGCCCAGGGCACGGTTGCCCACCTGGTCGTGGTTGGTCGCCGCCACGACGAACCGGTGCCCGTCGAGGGCGTCGGGAACCGGGCGCCCCCACGGCGTGCCCCGGAAGGTCGAGAGCTGCCCTTCGTGCACGAAGGCCCGGCGCAGCGCGTGCCGCAGCACCTGGGGCGAGCCGAAGTCGACGTAGTAGCCCTGCCGTTCGCCCGTGACCAGGGCATGGACGGCGTGGTGGACGTCGTCGGCCCACTGGGCGGTCATCGCCCACCCACCCTGGGCGGTGGGGACGAGGCTGGTGGGGTCGTTGAGGTCGGACTCGGCCACGAGCGACAGCGGCCGGCCGAGGTCGCGGGCCAGCGCCGCCACCTCATCGCTCAGCTGGGCGAGCAGATGCCTCGGTGAGGTGTCGACCAGGGCGTGGACGGCATCGAGCCGGAGGGCGTCCAGGTGGAAGTCGGAGAACCAGCGCAACGCGTTGTCGCACAGGAACCGGCGGACCTCGTCGGCGCCCGGCCCGTCGAGGTTCACCGCATCGCCCCACGGTGTCGTGTGGGTGTCGGTGAAGTAGGGCCCGAAGTCGCGCAGGTAGTTCCCGGACGGGCCGAGATGGTTGTAGACGACGTCGAGGCACACGCCCAGTCCCAGGCCGTGCGCGGCATCGACGAACCGTTGCAGGGCCTGCGGCCCGCCGTAGGGCTCGTGCACGGCGTACAGATCGACGCCGTCGTACCCCCACCCGTGCCGACCGTCGAACGCGGCGAGCGGCATCAGCTCGACCAGGTCGACGCCCAGGTCCGCCAGGTGGTCGAGCCGTCCCGCGGCCGCATCGAGGGTGCCGTCCGGTGTGAAGGTCCCCACGTGCAGCTCGTAGGTGACCGCGCCGGCGGCGTCCACGCCACGCCAGCCGCCGTCGGTCCAGGGGTGCCGCCCGACGTCGAAGACCCGCGACGGACCGTGGACCCCGGCCGGCTGCCAGGGCGAGCGGGGGTCCGGACGAGCCGGACCGTCGTCGACGCTGAAGGCGTAGTCGGTGCCGTGCGCCAGCTCCCGGTCGGCGACCCACCAGCCGTCGGTGCGCGCGCGCAGCGGGGTGCGGGTCGTCGTGACGAGGGCGACCTCTCTCGCCGCCGGGGCCCAGACCCGAGGGATCACCGCGCGACCAGCAGGGCCACCGGCAGGCGGTCGAGGAGCCCGGCGACGGGGGTCAGGCCGCCGGTCAGCTCGACGCCCGTGAGCTCATCGCGCCACCGCCCCTCGGGGAGCGCCACGGTGTGGTCGGCCCAGCCGCCGAGCCGCTCCACGGAGGCCGCCAGCCGGGTTGCGACCACGACGACGGCGGCCGCGTCCTCGACCGTCCGGGCGAAGCTCAGACAGGTCCCCGCCGAGTGCGCGAGGGGTCGGAACCCCGCCGAGGGGCCGATGAACGCCTCCGGGTGGCCCCGCCTGACCCGCAGCGCGCGCGAGGTGACCAGCAGCTTCTCCTCGTCCAGGGTGCGCGGTGTCGCACCGTCGTCGAGCCGGGCCAGGCTCGACGCGAGCTGGTCGAACGGCACGGCCCGACGGTTGTCGGGGTCGACGAGGGTCGTCGCCGAGTACTCGGTGCCCTGGTAGACGTCGGAGACGCCCGGCAGGGTGAGCTGGACGAGCTTGGTGCCGAGGGTGGCTGCTCGCACCGCCGTGCGGGTGCGCCGTTCCCAGCCGGAGAACGCCTCGTGGACCTGAGGATCGGCGAGCGCCTGGC
>JAHIJU010000272.1 GCA_018898235.1 Actinomycetota bacterium
CCCGGAGTCGATGATGTCCTCGACGATGAGCACGTGCCGTCCCGAGAGGTCGGCGTCCAGGTCCTTGAGGATGCGCACCACCCCCGAGCTCTTGGTGCCCGAGCCGTACGACGAGACCGCCATCCAGTCCATCTGGACCGGGGCGTGCAGGCGCCGGGCGAGGTCGGCCATCACCATGACGGCACCCTTGAGGACGCCGACCAGGAGCAGGTCCTTGCCCGCGTAGTCGGTGTCGATCGCCGCCGCCAGCTCGTCGAGCCGCGCGTGCAGCTGGGCCTCGCTGAGCAGGACGCCCGCCAGGTCGTCGCCCATGTCCGCTGGATCCACCATGTCTCCCAGGTCGTTCACGTGCCCCCCGGCCCCGGCCGGGCCAGCTGAAGCCTGCCACACGAGCGCTGCAGGCGAAGACCCCCCGGCAGGTCGACGGGGCCCTGTCCGTGCCAGTCCACCACCAGCGCGTCGAGGCTCAGGACGTGGCTGCGGGCGAGCGCACCGGGGCTCGCGCCGGCGGTCAGCGCCAGGGCGTGCAGCGCGGCCCGCCGCACCCCGGCGGGTGCCGCCGCCAGGGTCGCGGCGTCCCAGCCGTCCTCGGCCGACGCCCGGTCCAGCAGGTCGGCCGCGAGGGGTCCGATGACCTCGGCGACCTCCTGCAGCTGATCACCCGTCCGGACGAGCGCGGCGGCCACTCCCGGGCCGAGCACCTCGGTGAGCAACGGCAGCACGCGGGTGCGGACGGCCGTCCGCAGTCCCGGGCCTGCGGCGTTCGTCGGGTCGTGCCACGGGGTCAGGCCGGCCGCGGCGCAGGCCGCGATCGTCTGCTCACGTCGCAGCCCCAGGAACGGCCGCAGCAGGTGGTCGCGCGCAGCCGGCATCCCACCCAACGACCGCACCCCCGACCCGCGGGCCAACCCGAGCAGCACCTGCTCGGCCTGGTCGTCCAGCGTGTGCCCCAGCAGGACGGCGACCGCCCCCGTGCGCGCGGCGGCGTCGGCGAGCGCCCGGTGACGCTCGGTGCGGGCGGCCGCCTCCGGGCCGCCGTCGGCGCCGACCTCGACCTCGACCACCAGCACGGGGTCCAGACCGAGACCGCGGCACTGCGCGCCGGCGTGGGCCGCCACCTGCGCCGACCCGTCCTGCAGCCGGTGGTCGACGACGACGGCACCGGCCGGTCGGCCCGTCCGCGCGGCCACGAACGCCGTCGCGGCGGCCAGGGCGAGCGAGTCGGGGCCCCCTGAGCAGGCCACCAGCACCGGCCCCGGCGGCAGGTCCGTGAGCGCGGCCCGGACGGCGGCCCGGGTCGCCGCGACGGCCTGCGGTGGGCCCGACACGCCTCAGCCGTGCACGCGGGCGACCCACGCGGCCGGCGCGGCGATCTCGGCCGGGGTGGGCAGCAGCTCGGGCGCGGTCCACACGGCGTTCAGGCCGTCGACCCCGACCGTGGCCTGCACCCCGCGCACGAACGCCGCACCCTCGCGGTACTGGGCGAGCTTGAGGTCGAGACCGAGCAGCAGGCGCAGCACCCGGGCCGGGCCACGGACGGCCGCCGCCTCGTCGCGCCGCGAGTCGAACTTCTGCCGGATCGCGGCCACCGTCGGCACCACCGACCGACCCACCCGGTCCATCGTGACGTCGGCGTGCCCCTCGACCAGGGCCATCACGGCGCTCACCTCGTCGAACACGACGCGCTGCTCACGGCCGAGCACGGCGAGCAGGCCGACGTCCTTGACATCGCGCAGCCCGTCGACCACGCGCTCCAGCAGCCACCGCCCGGTGTCCGGACCGGGCCGCAACCCCCCGGCCAGGTCCCCGAGGCGGGCCCGCAGGTGCCCGGCGAGCCAGGGCGCCGCCGCGAACTGCAGGGCGTGCGTCTGCTCGTGCAGCGCGACCCACAGCCGGAAGTCGGCCGGGACGACCCCCATCGCACGCTCGGCCGCCAGCACGTTCGGGGCGACCAGCAGCAGTCGGCCCCGTTCACCCGCATCCGCGGTGTACGGGTCGAACTGGCCGAGCACCTTGCCGGAGAGCAGCGCGAGCACCCCACCCACCTCGGTCGCCGCCGCGAGCCGTGCGGCCGCCGGCGTCTGCGGCAGGTCCCGCAGCAGGTCGGCGGCCAGCTCGCCGAACATCTCGGCATTGGCCTGGGCCCAGCGCGCGCGGTCCACCACCCGGATCCGGGCCACATCGGCCGGCTCGCGCCCGTCGACCGGCCGCAGCCCGCTGATCTCCGCGACGTGCTCGGCGGCCCGCGCGGCGCTGCTCCGCAGGTCCGAGACGAGGGCGGCCAGCGTCGCACCGTCGGCCATCGGACCGGGTGGGGCGAGGCGACCGGCGATGTCGGCCGCGGCGTCGAAGTCCACAGGTGTGGTCATCGCAACACCGTAACCGCGCGTGCGCCGCCGACGCAGCCGCCGGGGAGCCCGGCGGTCATCGGCAGCCGCAGCCGGCCAGCCCGGTGACGAAGGCGTCGATCGCCCGGCGGGGCTGGTCCTGCCCACCCTCCGGCGTGGCGTCGGCGAGGACGGCGAAGACCAGGGCCCGGCCGTCGGCGTCGACCAGGGTCCCGGCCAACGAGGTCACGTTGGGCAGCGACCCCGTCTTGGCCCGCACCAGACCGCGGGCGTCGGAGGCGGTGTAGCGGTCGAAGAGGGTGCCGGTCAGCCCGGCGATCGGCAGACCGGCGACGACGGAGCGCAAGGCGGGGTGGTCGGCGCTCGTCGTGGCGCGCACGATCCCGGCCAGCAGCGACGCGGGCAGCGCCGACCCGGAGGCCAGGCCCGAGGCGTCGGTCAGGTGCGCACCCGTGGTGTCCAGGCCGAGCGTGCCGACCGCGTGCAGCACGGCCGCCGTGCCGCCGTCGAACGAGGCCGGCAGCCCCTGGTTGATGGCGACCAGCCGGGACACCGCCTCGGTGACGGTGTTGTCGGACGTGTCGAGGAAGTACCCGACGATGTCCCGCAACGGCGCCGAGGAGACCGACCCGACCGCGAGCGCATCGCCGGGGGCGGTGGTGCGCGACGGCGTCCCCGTGACGGTGATGCCCAGGTCGGTCAGCCGCTGGGCGAACACCTTGGCCGCGGCGAGCGAGGGGTCGGCGTACCGGCGCCCGTACTCCTGGGAGGCGTCCAGCTTGCCGATGTGCACGGCCAGCGCGGTGACCGGTGCCACGAAGCCCGAGCTCACATAGCTGGCGTCCCAGCCGGGGCTCGCCGTCGGCCCGGTGAACATCGAGTCGTCGAACCCGAGCCGGATGGTGGCGATCCCGGCCAGCTTGAGCGCATCGGCCGTCTGGGTGGCCAGGTCGCCGAGGCCCGCGCGGCCGTCGACCGCGGCCGGGTCACCGGCCCCCCCACCGAGCATCACGTCCCCACCGCCGACGAGCACGACGAGGTCGCCCTGGCGCACCGCCCGCGTGGTCAGCGTGGTCGTCGGGTCCAGCGTCGAGAGCGCCCCGACGGCCGTCACCAGCTTGGCGGTCGAGGCGGGCTGGTGCAGGCTGTCCGGCGCCGCCGAACCGAGCACCTCACCGGTGAGCTGGTCGACGACCGTGACGGCGACGCTCGTCCCGACCCGCGGGTCGGCGACCAGGGCGTTGACCGCTGCCTGGACCGCCGTCGCCTGCGGCACGGGCGCAGCAGGGTCCAGGTCCGTCAGGGCGGGGGTGGGGCGGCCACCGGGGGTCGCGCCCGGGGCCGTGGGGAACGGCGACGGCTGCGCCACCGGCGCGGCCAGGGTGAGCGGGCCTGGGACCAGGTCGTGGGCGTCGAGGGTCACGTACGCACCGGCCGCCAGCACCAGCACGAGCCCCGCGGTCGCGACCTTCCGCCGAGCCGGTGCCATCGGTGTCCCTCCTGGTGCACCCGGTCCAGTTCGGGCCGGGTCGCGCGCGCTCCCGGTCGTCGGGCGCCGGTGCGTCAGACTACTGTCCGGCGAGAGACGAACCCGGACGCGTACGACGCGCCGGACTGACCCGCGCGGGCGGGGATGGAGGAACCGTGGACTTCGACGTGACCATCGAGATCCC
>JAHIJU010000273.1 GCA_018898235.1 Actinomycetota bacterium
CCTCATCATCACGGACGTGAACATGCCACGCATGGACGGCATCACCTTCGTCAAGGAGGTCAAGAAGCTGTCGGCGTACCGGTTCACCCCGATCGTCATGCTGACCACCGAGTCCCAGGCCGACAAGAAGGCGCAGGCCCAGGCCGCCGGCGCCAAGGCCTGGGTCACCAAACCGTTCCAGCCGGCGCAGATGCTCGCGGCCGTGGCGAAGCTGGTGACGCTGTGACGGCCACCGGCACCGGCCGCACCCGGCGCACCGTGGCGGCCCCGCCTCTGCTCCTGGCGCTGGAGGGCGAGCTCGACATCCAGGTGGCCGCCGAGCGCAAGTCCGCGCTCATGGCCCTGGTCGACAGCCTGCCGGTACCCACCGCCGACGGACCGGTGCCCGACCTGACGCTGAACCTGCGCCAGGTCACCGAGCTCGACACCGCGGGTCTCCAGCTGCTGCTCCTGGGCAGCCGGGAGGCGGCCCGGCGGGGGGCGCGCCTGCTGCTCGTCGACCCGAGCCCGGCGGTCACCGGCGCCCTCGCCCTCGTCCACCTCGAGCTCGACGCCGCGGGCGCCCTGGTCACCGACGCCGAGACGAGCCGGTGATGGGACTCGACGAGGACATGGCGGGTGTGCTGGCGACCTTCGTCACGGAGGCGGTCGAGCTCGTCGAGGACATGGAGCAGGGGCTGCTGCTGCTCGAGTCGGACCCGGCCTCCGTCGAGACGATCCACGCCGTCTTCCGCGCGGTCCACACCCTCAAGGGCTCCTCGGGCATGTTCGGGCTGGACCACCTCGGCGGCTTCGCCCACGTCGTGGAGAGCGTCCTGGACCGGGTGCGGGCCGGTGAGCTCGACGTGACACCCGAGCTCGTCAGCGCGCTGCTGCCGTGCTCCGACCACCTGGCGGCCGTCGTCGCGGGGGTGCAGGCCGGGCGCCTCGAGGCCACCGCGGCCGAGGTCGCCGACGGGCAGGTGCTGCTCACGCATCTGGAGCCGTTCCTGGCCGAGGTCCCGGGCACGGGCACCGCACCCGTCCGGTCCGCCGGGGACAACGACCCCACGGTTGCGGCCGGTGACCCGGTCGCAACCGATCCGGTGCCCGTCCGGTGGGACGTGAGCGTGCGGTTCGGTCCCGACTGCCTGCGCAACGGGATGGACCTGCTCGCCTTCCTGCACTACCTGGCGACCCTCGGGTCGCTCGCCCAGGTGCGACTGGACACCTCGGTGCTGCCCGAGGTCGACGAGATGGATCCCGAGAGCTGCTACCTGGGCGTCGACCTGGTGCTCGAGACGTGCGCGGACAAGGACTCGATCGACGCCGTCTTCGACTTCGTCCGCGAGGACAGCACCATCGCGATCCGGGCGGGACGCGGGCAGCTCGACGACCTGGCCGAACGCGCCCGGGCCGCGACGGCGACCGGGCACGACCTGGGCGACGCACTCGTGCTCAGCGGCGCGCTGACCGCCCGCGAGCTCGCTGCCGCCCGCCTCGACCTCGGCACGTCGGCGCCCGGCGCGGACGGCGAGTCGGCGCTGGGCGACCTGCTGGTGAGCCGCGGGCTCGTGCTGCCCGAGGTCGTGCACGGGTGCCTGCGCCGGGTGGGTCCGGCAGAGCCGGTGGTGGCCACCGCGCCCGTCGTCGGTGCCCATGACGGCCAGAGCATCCGCGTCGATGCCGTCCGGCTCGACAAGCTCATCGACCTGGTCGGCGAGCTCGTGATCGCCCAGGCGAGCGCCGGTCTGCGCGCCACCGCCGTCGGCGACGTGCATCTGCTGGAGGCGCACAGCGAGGTGATGCGGCTCGTCGAGGGCGTCCGCGAGAGCGCCCTGTCGCTGCGGATGGTGCCGATCGGCACCACGTTCCGACGCTTCGAGCGCGTGGTCCGCGATGTCGGCGCCGATCTGGGCAAGGACGTCCGGCTGGTGCTCAGCGGCGGCGACGCCGAGGTCGACAAGGCTCTCGTCGACCGCATCGGGGACCCGCTCATGCACCTGGTGCGCAACTCGCTGGACCACGCCTTCGAGGACCCGGCCGAACGGGGTCGGACGGACAAGCCCAGCTGCGGGACCCTTCGGCTGCACGCGTTCCACGACTCGGGCAACGTCGTCATCGAGGTCATCGACGACGGCCGCGGCCTGGACCGTGAACGGCTCATCGCCAAGGCCGTCGAGCGGGGTCTCGTCGAGCCCGACGCGGTGCTCACCGACCAGGAGGCCTACGGGCTCATCTTCGAGCCCGGGTTCTCCACCGCCGAGTCGGTGTCGAACCTGTCCGGGCGGGGCGTCGGCATGGACGTCGTGCGCCGCAACGTGGCGGCACTGCGGGGAACGGTCGAGATCGAGAGCATCCTGGGACGCGGTACGACGGTCCGCATCCGGCTGCCGCTCACGCTGGCCATCATCGACGGCTTCCTCGTCGGCGTCGGGGACTCGGCGTTCGTGCTCCCGCTGGAGCGGGTCACCGAGTGCGTCGAGCTGCGCACGGGCGCCTCACCGCGTCAGTGCATGGAGCTGCGGGGCGCGGTGCTGCCGCTGATCCGCCTGCGGGACCTCTTCGCCATCCCGGGCCAGGCGCCGGGCCGTCAGAACGTGGTCGTCGTCGAGCACGCCGGCCAACGCGCGGGTCTGGTGGTCGATGTGCTGCTCGGTGAGTTCCAGACGGTCATCAAGCCCCTCGGTCTGCTCTTCAGCCATCTGCAGGGCATCAGCGGCTCGACGATCCTCGGCAACGGCGACGCCGCACTCATCCTCGACGTCGGGGCACTCGTGACCCGGCACGCCGAGCAGGAGCGCAGCCGGCAGCTCGGAGCGGCCTGACGCGACGACCAAGGGCCCACGCACCGGCCCTGGGCACGTCGTTAGCCTGTCGGCAGGGTTGACCGAGCGCCGGTTGACCGAGCGCCGGGGGTCGAGGACGTGCCGCAACGGGTGGAGGCGCTCCCGGCCGCGCCCGCGGCCGCGGCCGCGATTACCAGGGCCGCGAGCAGGCAGTCCTACCTGACCATCCGGTGGCTGGCCGATCGGGCGTACCGCGCCGACGCCTTCGCGCTCTACGCCTACTTCCGCTGGCTCGACGACACCGTGGACGAGCGACTGGCCGATCAGCGTCAGCGGCTGGACTTCGTGGCCCGCCAGCGAACCGTGCTGGCCCAGGTGGTCGCGGGCGCGCCACCGGCCGACGTGTCGCCCGAGGAGGCCCTCCTCGTGGGCCTGGTCCGCTCCGCCCCGGCGAGCGCCCGCCGCGGCGGGCCCACGGTCGGGGGCCCGGACGGCCGCTCCGCCGGTCTGCTGCTCTGCCTGCACTCGATGCTCGACGTGATGGACTTCGATGCGCGACGTCGCGGCCGCCCGGTCACCCAGGACGAGCTCGACGACTACACCGGTCGGCTCGCGATCGCCGTCACCGAGGCCCTGCACCACTGCATCGGGCACGGCCGGTGCACCCCGCACGACGAGACCCGCTACGTCGCGGTGGCCGGCGCACACGTGACCCACATGCTGCGCGACCTCGCCGAGGACCTCGACGCGGGCTATCTCAACATCCCGTCCGAGGTGCTCGCCGGCCGGCCCGTGTCGTTCCGGGACCTGCACACCCCCGAGCTGCGCGACTGGGTCCGGGACCGCGTCGGGCTGGCCCGGTCCAGCTTCGCCACCGGCCGCCGTTGCCTCGCGCAGACCGAGAGCCCCCGGTGCCGTCTCGCCGGGCACGCGTACATCGCCCGGTTCGAATGGGTGCTCGACGCGATCGAGCGCGATGGGTACCGGCTGCGCCGGAGCTACCCGGAGCGGGCCACGTGGCGCGGCGGGCTCACCATCGCGGCCGACGGCGCGCGATCGGCACTGGCCGCCACGCGCGCCGGCTCCCCCGCGGCACCAGGACCCCGGAGCGCACACGAGTCCCGGTCCGTACGGCGCCCCGCGAGCCGGAAGGCCAGGTGATGGGCACACACGCCGTCGTGATCGGTGCGGGGGTCGGCGGGCTGTCGGCGGCGATCCACCTGGCCCGTCGCGGCGTGCAGGTCACCGTGGTCGAGAAGAACGGCGCGCCCGGCGGCCGGCTGGGGCAGTTCACCCGCGACGGGCACACGTTCTCGACCGGACCGACGCTGCTCGTCATGCCGCTGCTCTACCGCAGCGAGCTCGCCCGCATGGGCGTCGACATGGACGCCGCCCTCGAACCGCAACGCGTCGACCCGACGTACGACATCGTCTTCGACGACGGGGCGCGGCTCGCGATGACCTCCGACCTCGCGGCGATGCGGGACCAGCTCGAGGCGATGGAGCCCGGTTCGTTCGACGGGTTCCTGCGCTACCTGGCCGAGGGCGGTACCCACTACCGCCGCGGGATGCCGGGACTCGTGGAACGTGACTTCCGCCGCGCCTCTCAGTTCTTCACACCGGCCAACGCCCTCCTGGCGATCCGGGTGCGGGCTCTCCTGCCGCACTACCGCCACATGTCTCGGTACTTCTCCTCGCCCCGACTGCGTGCGGCGTTCACCTACCAGGACGTCTACATGGGCTTGAGCCCGTTCCACGCCCCGGCGACGTTCTCGCTGACTCCCTACAGCGAGCTCGCGCACGGCGTGTGGTACCCGAAGGGCGGGATGTACCGCATCGCGGAGATCCTCGCCGCCCTCGCCGAGGAGTCGGGCGCGCGGTTCGAGTACCAGGCGCCGGTGCGCCGCATCGAGATCGAGGGCGGCCGGGCGACCGGCGTCGTGCTCAACGACGAGCGCACCATCCCCGCCGACGTCATCG
>JAHIJU010000274.1 GCA_018898235.1 Actinomycetota bacterium
GAGACCGCCCCCATCACGGTCAGCGCTGCGCTCGTCTCAGAGTTCCTCGGCACCGCCATGCTGCTGCTCCTGGGGGCGGGCGTGGTCGCCAACGTCATCCTTCCCAAGACCAAGGGGGCCGGCGGCGGCACCCTGATGATCAACTGGGGATGGGGCATCGCCGTCTTCGCCGGTGTCTACGTCGGGTACAAGTCCGGTGCCCACCTGAACCCCGCGGTGACCCTCGGGGTCCTCGCCTCAGGAGCCAAGACGTTCGTCCCCGGGGTCGACGCCAATGCGATGAACGCAGTGCTGTACATCATCGCCCAGACGGCCGGTGCGGCCGTCGGCGCGGGCTTCGCGTACCTGGCGTACAAGAAGCACTTCGACGAGCAGGCCGACCCGGCCGTCAAGCTCGGCGTGTTCTCCACCGGCCCTGAGCTGCGCTCGTACGGCTGGAACGTCGTCACGGAGGCCATCGGCACGTTCGTCCTGGTCTTCGTCATCCTCACCTTCGCGAAGAGCCCGAGCGGCCTCGGCCCGTTCGCCGTCGCCCTGCTCGTGGTCGGTATCGGCGCCAGCCTCGGTGGCCCCACCGGGTACGCCATCAACCCTGCTCGTGACCTCGGCCCGCGCATC
Source organism: Actinomycetota bacterium (assembly GCA_018898235.1). Taxonomy (GTDB): domain Bacteria; phylum Actinomycetota; class Actinomycetes; order Actinomycetales; family Cellulomonadaceae; genus Cellulomonas. The sequence goes on from JAHIJU010000274.1 coordinate 619, forward strand.
GCGCACGCCCTGCTGCCCATCAAGGGCAAGGGCGGCTCCGACTGGGCGTACTCCTGGGTCCCGGTCGTCGGCCCGCTCCTCGGCGGTCTGATCGCAGGTCTCTTCTCGAAGGTCTACCCGGGCTGACCCGGCTCCCCATCCCACTCGTCACAAAGGACTTCTCATGGCTGAGCAGTACGTGATGGCGATCGACCAGGGCACCACCAGCTCGCGGGCGATCATCTTCAACCACTCCGGCTCGATCGTCGCGGTGGCCCAGAAGGAGCACGAGCAGATCTTCCCGCGCGCGGGCTGGGTCGAGCACGACCCCAAGGAGATCTGGACCAATGTCCGCGAGGTCGTCGGCCAGGTTCTCGGCCGCGCGAGCCTGACCCACAAGGACATCGCAGCCGTCGGCATCACCAACCAGCGCGAGACCGCCGTGGTCTGGGACCGCGAGACCGGTGAGCCGGTCTACAACGCGATCGTCTGGCAGGACACCCGGAACCAGAAGATCGCCGACGAGCTGGGCGCCCTCGGCGGCGGGGCCGAACGGTACAAGGAGCGGGTGGGCCTGCCGCTGGCGACCTACTTCTCCGGTCCGAAGATCCGCTGGATCCTCGACAACGTCCCCGGCGCCAAGGAGCGGGCCGAGGCGGGCAAGCTCGCGTTCGGCAACACCGACTCCTGGGTCGTCTGGAACATGACCGGCGGGCCCGACGGCGGGGTGCACGTCACCGACGTCACGAACGCCTCGCGCACCATGCTCATGAACCTCGACACGCTCACCTGGAACGCCGAGATCGCGGCCGAGATGGGTGTGCCGCTGTCGATGCTGCCGGAGATCCGGTCCTCGTCCGAGGTCTACGGGGTGGACCGCAAGGGCGGCCTGATCCCCGGGGTGCCGATCGCGGGCATCCTCGGCGACCAGCAGGCGGCCACCTTCGGCCAGGCATGCTTCGAGCCGGGGCACGCCAAGAACACCTACGGCACCGGCAACTTCATGCTGCTCAACACGGGCAAGGAGCCGATCCAGTCGAAGAACGGCCTGCTCACCACGCTCTGCTACAAGATCGGCGACGCCGCCCCGGTGTACGCCCTCGAGGGCTCGATCGCGGTGACCGGTTCGCTCGTCCAGTGGCTGCGGGACAACCTGGGGATCATCTCCTCCGCGCCCGAGATCGAGGCCCTGGCAGCGAGCGTCGAGGACAACGGCGGTGCGTACTTCGTGCCGGCGTTCTCGGGCCTGTTCGCCCCGTACTGGCGCTCGGACGCCCGCGGTGCGCTCGTCGGGCTCACCCGGTTCGTCAACAAGGGCCACATCGCCCGTGCGGCGCTGGAGGCCACGGCCTTCCAGACCCGTGAGGTGCTCGACGCGATGAACGCCGACTCCGGCGTCCCGCTCGCCGAGCTCAAGGTGGACGGCGGCATGGTGGCCAACGAGGCCCTCATGCAGTTCCAGGCCGACATCCTCGGCGTGGA
>JAHIJU010000275.1 GCA_018898235.1 Actinomycetota bacterium
ACTACCTGGCGCGTCGGCCGGTCTCGACGACGGCGGCGGACCGGCTCCCCACGCCTCGGCAATCTGGAACATTTCAGTGACTCTGTCAGTGACGCCGGGTTCAAGACGAAGTAAAGTTGCAGGTCAGGTGGGCCCCCTGGGGATCGAACCCAGAACCCGCGGATTAAAAGTCCGCTGCTCTGCCAGTTGAGCTAGAGGCCCGGGGCATAGAAAAACCAGTCGGGAGAGCCCTAGGGACCACCCGGCCGGTCCGTGCCCGCCGGGGACAGGCTACGCGGGTGCGGCCCCCTCGTCCGCGAAGCAAGTCGCCCGCCCGCCGGGGCCGCAGCTCTCGCGCAACCTCGACCGCTCGTCGTCCATCGGCGGAGCCGCGCTGAGCGACCTCCGTCGTCCCCAGACCGGCCAGCGGACCGACCGGGCGGGTCTGTCCCGTTGCCACTCACACGCACCGGCGATCAGGAGGACGACCTGCGTGGCGCAGTCGATCGTCAAGTCGTTGGCAAGGATTCGTTCCCCGCGCAACGACCTGGTGGGGTCCGAGCACTAGGCCCGTCCCCTCCGGAGTCCGGTGGGGAGAGCTCTCAGCAGCGTCGTTGTTCGGCGCCGCCGCCCGCGACCGCTACTCGGTCCGGCGGCGCGCCTCAAGGACTAGGACGCTCGCGGCCCGCAGCGCGGCCTTGCGATCGCGATCGGTGAGGAGCGAGGTGCCGTAGTGCGCCGCGGGTTTGAGCGCCACCAGGTCCCGCAAGGACTTGCCACGGTCGGAGTCCACCCTGGAGAGAAGGTCGGCCGCAGCGGCGTGGTCCTGCCCCGAGTACCTCTCCCCCAGAGCCACGGTGCAGATCGCGTCTCCGGCAGCGATCCCGGCCAGCACGCAGAGGCCGACACACACGTTGACCGCAGCACCGTCCTCGGCCTCGATGAGCTCCGCGACCTCCAGGTACTTCTCCGCGATACGACGCCGCGGCCGAGCCTGGGATCGGTCCTCGACGCGGGTCGTGAGCTTCTTCGGAGTCACGGTGCCGCAGTCCGAGCGCCGGTCAGCAGATGGTGGAAGCTCTCGCCGAGGACGGTCATCGCGTCGTCGGCCAGCTCGTTCACGATCCGTTCGCCTCCGGCTGCCGCGGCGGCGAGTTCATCGGCGGACAGCACCAGCGGCTCCAGGCGGTTCCCCGTCCACGCCAGGACGTCGTCCTCCAGGGCCCTGACCTGGGTACGCCAGGTCTCCGCGTGACGATCCACGCTCGGGTTCGTGACGATGAGCAGGTCAATGTCCGAGTCGTCATCACCCTCACCGCGCGCGAACGACCCGAAGACGGACACGTGCACCGGTGTCGGCGACAGCGCACCCACGCCCTCCCGCAACCGGATCAGGAGCTCACCCCTGGCGGCGGCCGCGGCGAGCACAGCCGACGCGAGGACGTGCCGTCGGTTGAGCCGGTACAGCCGTCCGGTGTTCGACGGTTCGGCGACGACCAGGCCGGTTCGCGCCAGCCGGTCCAGCACCAGCGTCAAGCCCGCCCTGCTGCCGCGACCGGCCAGACGTGCCGCCTGCGTCGCCGACAACGCCGACTCCGTCCCCGACAGCACTTCGAGTGCCGCGGCGTCCAGGCTCGGGATCAACGACCGAAGCGGTGAGGTCAGGTCCACACCCTCAGCGTGTCAGAATTCTGACACTGCGCAAGGATCATGGCGGGACGTCATCATGGTGGCGCACCCAGTGGCGGCATGCGTGGAGCACTCACGCGGCTCAGCAAGCAGCCGCTACCCCACCACCCCTACCCACAGCCCGTCACGCGCCCGCGTCATCGCGACGTACAGCTCACGTCGCCGCAGCTCCCAGCGCTCCCGTTCGCCCGGCTCCTCCGGCGGCGTCGCGGGCCCGAGGTCGTCGGCGCGAACCTCGGGCAGCAGCACCTGCGTGAACTCCAGGCCCTTGGCGCGCTTGACGGTCCCGACCTTGATCGCGTCGACCGGGGTGCCGTCGTAGTCGGTGAGCATGACCACCGGGGCACCGGCCTGGCGCAGCGCGGCGGCGGCGCGGTCGGCGGCGTGCTTCGTGAGGCACAGCACGCCGAGGTCGCCGGGGCGGGTGCCGGTCTCGCGCAGCACGGCGCGGGCGCGTTCGACCATCGCCACCTCCCGTGAGTGCCCGTCGCGGCAGTGGGCGACGACAGGCTCGGGGCCCGTGCGCGGCACCGACCCGGGCACGTTCCCGTGCTCGATCGCGCCTTCGATGTCGGCGAACTCGTCGCCGTCGACCACCCGGCCGGCGAAGGCGAGGATCTGCGCCGTGTTCCGGTAGTTGACGTCGAGCACCACGCCGCGCCCGGCGACGGACACCCCGGCCTCGGCGAGCGTGTACCCGCCGGGGTAGATGGACTGCTGCCCGTCGCCGATGAGCGTCAGACCGTCCGGGGCGTCGCCGACCAGGGCGTGCAGCATCCGGACCATCGCGGCGGACAGGTCCTGCGCCTCGTCCACGATGACGGCCGAGTACCTGCCGGTCAGCGGTTCACGTCGCAGCTCGGCCTCGGCCAGCAGGATCACGTCGTCGAAGTCGCACACCCCGCGCGCATCGAGCTCGCGGCGGTACGCCTCGTAGAGCGACCACACCTCGCGACGCTGGTCCAGGGTGAGCCGGTGGCGTCGGCCGGTGCGCGGCAGCTCGGCGTAGGCCTCGAAGGTGGTGATGCCGCGGCCCTTGATGACGTGGCCGATCTCGTCCCGCCAGTAGGAGCGGTCCCGGTGCGAGCGGGCGATCGTCGAACCGGGCGGCAACGACCGCCAGGCCGCCGCGAACGCGTCACCGGCAGCCTTGCCGTCCAGGGCGATGCGGACCCCGCGCTCGTCGAGCAGCCCGCGCGCCCAGGCGTGCACCCCGCAGAGCTCCACCTGGTCAACGACGTCGGGCGCCATGCGTCCCAGCAGGCTGTTCAGCACATCGGGCAGCGTGCGGACGAAGGTGGTGACCAGCACCTTCCCCGGCCGGGTCCGGGCCAGGTAGGCCGCACGGTGCAGGCCGACGACGGTCTTGCCGGTCCCGGCCGCCCCACGGATGCGCCCCGGACCGTTGAAGGAGCGCCGCACCAGCCGCGCCTGCGTGGGGTGCAGAAAGCTCATCCAGTCCTCGATGGGGGCGGCCAGGATGCCCTCGAGCAGCGCCCGGTCCACCTCCTCGGCACTGAGCAGCGCCCCCTGGTCCGCGTGCCGCGACGGTGCGGGCACCACCGGTTCCTGGACGCTCGCGACGACCGGCGCCGGAGCCCCGACCTGCGGGAAGAACGCGAGCGACCGGGCCAGCACGGCATCCACCTGCCCGGGTGTGAGCCGCGTGCCGTAGGACGCGATGTGCGCCAGCACGTCCCGCTCACCGACGATCCGCACCGGTCCCACACGCTGGTCGATCCCCCGCCGCCCGGCCAGCACGACGACGGGCCGCACCTCCCCCGGCGCCAGCCCCACCTCGGCCAGCTCACCCTCGGTCGCATAGGCCAGATCGGCCAGGTTCATCACATCGTCGGTGACGTCCTCCTGGCCGCGGCTGATCCGACCGTCGTGCACGGACACCTCGCGCCATGCTTTGGTGTCGACGATGAAGACCCCGCCCGGGCCGACGACCACCATGTCCACCTGCGCCCGGCGGCTGCCTGGCCAGCCCCGGTCGGCCAGCAGGTGGTGACCGATCGCCGCCAGCGGCGCCAACGCGGTCGCGGTGCGCTGCTCGGTGACCTCGGCTGCCGCGTACCTGCCGGCTGTGGCGCGGGCCTGCGCGGCGGCCCGGTCGTGCTCATCGGCGAGCGCGAGCTGACGACGCGCCTCGGCACCTGCTGAATGAACTGCGGACATGGCTGAGCCCCCTCACCGGGAGAGTCGGCAGACCGGGAGCGGGTGATGAGCGGTTGGGGCGGGGTGGCCACCTCACACCGCAGGCTCACCCGGCGCACCACCCCCCGCGACCTCCGCGAGCAGCTGGCTGAACGCGTGCTCGGTGACGATCGGGATGCCGTAGTCGGCCGCCTTGCGGGCCTTACCGGACAGCGAGTCGGGG
>JAHIJU010000276.1 GCA_018898235.1 Actinomycetota bacterium
CCACCACCCGGAGGTCGCCGACCTGCTCGCCTGGGCCCGCAGCGCCGATCTGCCGGTGCTCGGGATCGACAACGTGCCCGGGTCGGTGCCGATCGAGGGCTACCGGTTCCCGCGCGCCTGCGTGCTGCTGCTCGGCAACGAGTCCGACGGCCTGTCCGCCCCCGCGCGCGACGGTGTCGAGACGATCCTGCACATCACCCAGCACGGCTCGACCCGTTCCCTCAACGCCGGCGCCGCCGCCGCCATCGCCATGTACGCCTGGTCCACCACCCCCTGACCCCACCCCGCCCCCCTGATCCCACTCCGCCCCGGCCGGCTCGGCTGTCCGCCGCCGAATCGGCTCACATCTCGGCCGAATCCGCCGCGGACAGCCGAGCCGGCGCCAGGTCCGAGCCTGGGACCGGAGCCAGTCCAGCGGGGCGCCCCGGCGGTCAGGGGTGCAGCAGCGCCGTGACCACAAGGATCACCGGGACCGCTGCGATGGTGGACAGCAGCACCACGTCACGGGCCAGCACCTCGGCCCGGCCGTACCGTGCGGCGTAGTTGTTCATGTTCTGCGCGGTCGGCAGCGCCGCGCTCACGACGAGGGCGAACAGCAGCGGCGCCGGCAGCGCGAGCGCCCGCCCGATCCCGTACGCGACGGCCGGCATCACGACCGCCTTGAGCCCGGTGGCGACCACCACCGCCCGACGACGGGTGCCGGGGGCCAACGGTCGCTGCCCGCGCAACGACATGCCGAACGCCATGAGCACCAGCGGCACCGCGGCACCGCCGAGCACCTGCAACGGCGCGAGCACCACCTCGGGCACCTGCCACCCCGCGACGGCGACCAGCGCACCCAGACCGGTGGCCAGCACGATCGGGTTGCGCACCGGCTGGGCCAGCACATCGCGCAGGTGCACCTCGCCGCGGGTGGACAGGTCGAGGATGCCGAGGATGACGGGCGAGAACACCAGCACCTGCAGCATGATCTGCGGCGCCACGTACTGGGCGTTCCCCAGGATGTAGGTCGCCACCGGCAACCCGATGTTGTTGGCGTTGACGTACGCCGAGGTCGCGGCGCCCATCGTGGTCGGGACCAGCGGCATCGGGAACCACACCCGCGAGACCACCACGAACAGCCCCGCGACCAGCAGCGCCGCCCCGGCCGAGACCAGCAGGAACTGGGAGAACAGCACGTGCACATCGGCGCGCGCCACGACGGTGAACAGCAGGGCCGGGCTCGCGACGAAGAACGCCACCCGGTGCAGCACAGGCCCGGAGCCCTCGGGCAGCAGCCGGACCCGCGCCACCAGGTACCCGGCCGCGATGAGCACCCCGATGATCACGAACCCGGTGAACGCCCCCAGCACGCGCCCAGTGTGGCCCGCACCGCGCCGGGCCGACGCGCACGTCCGCAGACCGGCCCGTCAGCGCGCACGCTGAGCTGCAAGGAGCACCTCGGCGACATCCCGTGCCGTGGCCGCGTGCCACGACCAGGTCCCGTCCAGCACCTCCCACACGACCGAGAGCCCGCACCAGGCAACCACCCACTCCGCGAGCACCCCGGTGTCGAAGCCGGTCAGGGCAGCGACCAGATCGAGCCGGGCAGACAACCGGTCGAGTGCGGTGTCGTGGTCCGGGTTGCAGAACAGGTTGGCGTAGTCGAAGGCCGGCTCCCCCACCAAGCCCTTCGGGTCGATCGCGGCCCAACGGTCACCCAGGTCGAGGACGTTCCCGTGGTGCAGATCACCGTGCAGTGCCACCACCTCGCCGACGCCGGACGGGGCGTCGAGCAGCCGGCGCGCGACCGTCGCGCACTGCGCCAGCAGGGGATCGGCCGGCGTCTCACGCAGCAGGGCGTCGAACCAGTCCCGGAGCGGCAGCAGGCGGACGGCGCCCTCAGCCGGCCGCCCCAGGGCGTGCAGCCGGCGGGCCATCTCCACCAGCACCGCGGTCGCCTCGTCATCCCGGCCGCCGCCCGCCATCGTCGTCAGGTCCCGGCGGCCCGTGGCCCGGCGCATGAGCGTGCCCGACGCGTCGTGCTCCAGCACCGGGATCCCGCCCGACCCGTGCCACCAGGCCAGCAGCGCGCAGCCGCGGCGTTCCTCGGCGCACCCGGGAACCTTGAGCATGACGGGCAGCTCGTCGCGAACCCCGGGCAGCAGCACGCCCGACGGTGTCCGGACGAGCGCGCCGGTCGGCTCCACCCGCCACCGTCGCACCAGGCGATCGACATGCGCATCCCCCGATGTCACCCGTCGAGTATCCGGCACCGGCTCCGGCCCGTCGCCGGCCACCTCGCGCCCGCAGACCCGCTCAGCGCGGGACGAGCAGGGTGATGGCGACGGGTACCACGGTCATCGCCGGGATGATCCACCGCGACGAGCCGG
>JAHIJU010000277.1 GCA_018898235.1 Actinomycetota bacterium
GACCTGACGGGCGTCAACCTGTACCGCTCCGGGCAGTTCGAGTTCCGCCCCGGACCCGTCTTCGCCCACGTCGTCATCGGCGACGAGATCAACCGGGCCTCGCCCAAGACCCAGTCGGCGCTGCTCGAGTGCATGCAGGAGGGGCAGGTCACCATCGACGGGCACAGCCATCAGCTGCCGTACCCGTTCCTGGTCGTCGCCACCCAGAACCCGGTCGAGATGGAGGGCACCTACCCCCTGCCCGAGGCGCAGCGCGACCGCTTCATGGCGCGGCTCACCGTCGGCTACCCGACCGTGGCCGACGAGCTGGAGATGCTCGACGCGAGGGACGACGTCGACCCGCTGGACGCCCTCCAGCCCGTCACCGACGCCGCCACGCTGGGCCGGCTCATCGAGGTCGCGCGGCACGTCCACGCCGCACCGGCCCTCAAGCGGTACGTGGTCGACCTGGTGGGCGCCACCCGGCAGGAGCCGAGCCTGCGGCTCGGCGGCTCACCGCGCGCCTCGATCCAGCTGCTGCGGGCCGCCCGGGCGCACGCGGCCATGGACGGCAGGGACCACGTGCTGCCCGACGACGTGCAGGCGCTGGCCGTCGCCGTCCTCGCCCACCGGCTGCTGGTCTCGACCGCGGGCCGGCTGTCCGGACGAGACGGCGAGCAGGTGGTCACCGACCTGCTCGGCCGGGTCCCCGTGCCCGCCGCGGCACGCACCCCACGGCGGAGCACGCGCTGATGCGGCCCACGCCCCGCGGCTGGACGCTGCTCGGCGCGGGCCTGGTCGCACTGCAGCTCGGCTTCGGGATCGGTTCGCCGGACCTGGTCCGGATCGGGTTCGTCGCGCTGGGGCTGGTCGGGGCAGGGACGGTGTCCGTGCTGGTCCGGACCTCCCGACGCGGCGGACGGGGCTGGACCGTCACCCGCGCGGTCACGCCGCGCCGGCTGCACGCCGGTGCGAGCGCGGCCGTGGCGACCCAGCTGTCCGGCCGCGGTCTGCGTGACGTGGCACTCGCCGAACGCGCCGCGCCCCAGCTGTCCGGCGCGGGAGCCCCACGAGCCCGGGTGCGGCGCGGCCCAGGTGTCCTGACCCTCGACTACCAGGTGCACGCCACGTCCCGGGGGCGGTGGCCCCTGGGCCCGCTCGTCGCCACCCGGACCGACCCGTTCCGGGTGATCCGCCGACGCGGACCCGTCGGCGCGAGCACCGACGTCGTCGTATGGCCGTCCATCGCCGAGCTGACGCTCGCCGGCGACGTCGTGCTGGGCGAACCCGACCGCGTCGCCCTCGGGGTGCGTTCGCCGTCCCCCGATGACACGGCATTGCGCGACTACCACGAGGGCGACGACCTGCGTCGGGTGCACTGGGCCAGCACGGCGCGGCGCGGTCGGGTCATGGTCCGCGCCGACGAGCACACCGGGATGCGGGCCGTCGACGTCCTCGTCGAACGCCCCAGCTCGGCCGCCGGGCTCGAGTGGACCCTGTCGGTCGGCGCGTCGATCGCCGTGGCCGCGCTGGCGGCCGGTCACCCGGTCCGGCTGCTCGGCGCGACCGACGACCCCGCCCGGACCGTCCACCTGCGGTACGGCGACGAGGCCCGCGCCGCGCTGCTGGACCCCACCGTCGACGCGACCACGTCCCGGTCACCCGGGGTCGCCGGCGACCGCCTGGTCGCGGCGGTGGACGCGATCGAACGCACCGGCCAGGTCGTCATCGCCGTCATCGGCGCCGTCCCGCCCGCCGCCCGCACGGCACTGGCCGGGCTGCCCACCGGAGCCAGCTGCTGGGTGCTGGTGCGTGCGGACGGTCCGACCAGCACCGCGGCCCAGGCCACCCTGCACGCGTTGCGGCTGGCCGGGTGGCACGGCGTGGTCGCGCACACCGGGGAGGACCCCGCGCAGGCCTGGCGCCGGCTCGCCGAGGTCGCCGCGTGACCGCCCCCGCGCGCCCGCGGCCCACCACCCGCCCACGGCCCCCGTCCGCGAACCGCCCGCCCGTGCGTCGGCGGCCGCACCCCAGCGCGGCACGCGCCCTCGGCTCGGTGCTCGCGGGCGCCGCGACCTGTGGTGCCCTGCTGGCACTCGACCCGGTCGTGGCGCCCGGCGGCTGGACGACGGCCGGCGTGCTGGCGGTCGCGGCGGCAGCCGCCCTGCTCGCCGCGCTGCGGGCCGTGTGGGGCAACCGCATCGGACCGACGCTCGTGACCGCCGCGGCCGGCGCCGCGACGCTCGTGAACCATGAGGGCTCCCGCCTCGCCGGTGACCCCTCCGCGCCGGGAACCGATGCCCTGGCACACGTCGCGACCCGGCTTGACGAGGCCTTCCGGCAGATCAACGAAGGCGTCGCCCCCCTGGTGGCGGGCCATGAGGTGACCCTGCTCATCCAGATCGGTGCCCTGGCCGTGCTGCTCCTCCTCGACCTGTCGGTCGCGCTGGGGGTGCCCGTCCTGGGCGGACTCGCCCTGGTCGCACTCTGGGTCCCGGCGGTCGCGCTCGGCGCCCCGGCCTCGGGTTGGGCCCTGGTCTGGGCGGGGCTGCCCTGGCTCGCCCTGGTCGCCGGGGTCCCGACCATGACGGGACGGCGTGCCCGCCTGGAGGCGACCGGCTGGTCGGCGGCGGTGCTCGTCCTCGCGCTCGGCGTCACACCCCTCATGTCCGCAGCACCCGGGTGGGGCACGGTGCCGCTGCCACGCCTGGGCTCGGGATCGGGCTCGGTCTCCCTGTCCGACGACCTGGACCTGCGACGCGACCTGCAGGCCCGATCCGACCAGACGGTGCTCACCTACACGCTCGCTGCGGCCGACGGGTCGCCGTCGCCGCTGTCCGTGACCGATCTGGGTCCGCTGCGATCCTTCACCCTCACCGGCTTCAACGGTCGCAGCTGGTCCGTCGACGACGCCGGTGACGACGCGTTGACCTCGTGGGAGCCCGGCCAGCTGCTGAGCCCCCAGGACCAGGACACCCCACGATCCGCCGGGAGCCAGGTCCAGGTCGCCGTCACCGTGGACGGACTCGCCGACCGCTACCTGCCGGTCACCCTCGCGCCGCGCGAGGTCGCCGTCGCGGGCTCCTGGCGGTACGACCCGATGCGCGACCTGGTGCTCGGCTCCGAGCCCACGAGGGCCGGCACCGCCTACCGGATGCTCGCCCACGTCCCGGCCGAGACCGCCGCGAACCTCACGAGGCAGACCAGCCAGAACCCGTCTGACCGGACCGCCCTCGCGATGCCAGGTTCCGCTCACGACGGCGATGTCGCGGCTCTGGCGGCCCGGGTCACCGACGGCCGGTCGACCACGTACGACAAGGCGCTCGCGCTGCAGACGTTCCTGCGGACCTCGGCCGGGTTCGTGTACGACGAGCAGATCCCGCCGGCGGCCTCGGACGACGCCGTCTGGGACTTCCTGCAGGACAAGCGCGGGTACTGCGTCCAGTTCGCGACCGCCATGGTCGTGATGGCCCGGTCGCTCGGCCTGCCCGCGCGCCTTGCCGTCGGCTTCCTGCCCGGCACCGACCAGGACGGGACGGTGACCGTGACGGGCCGCCAGGCCCACGCCTGGCCCGAGATCTGGTTCGACGAGTCGGGCTGGGTGCGCTTCGAGCCCACCCCTGCGGTGCAGACCGGCGCCCCACCGCCGTGGACCGTCGCGATCTCGGCCGGTACCGCGAGCCCGGTCGCCGAGGACGAGCCGACCGTCGCGGCGAACCGGCCGACCGCCTCCACCTCGGCGGCGCCGATGGCGACGGCCGCCGGCGCCAGCACCCCCGGGGGTTCGGGTCGGTGGTGGTGGCTCGCGGGTGCGGGGGCCGTCCTCGTGGGCCTCGGCACGTGGGTCGTCCGGCACCGGACGCACCGTCGGACCCTGGATCCCGAGGGAGCCTGGGCCGCCATGCGTCGGTCGCTGGCCGGGGCCGGTCTGACCTGGACCGATGCGACGACGCCGCGGCAAGCAGCCCGAGCGGTGCGCAGGTCGGCGACCCTCGACGCTGCGACGCTCGACGCGATCGAGGAGCTGGCCGCCGAGCTCGAGAGGTCCCGCTACGTGGCCGGGGGTGCGACCGCGAGCCCGGAACAGCTCGACCAGTGGGTGCAGCGGATCGACGGTGCCCTGCGAACCTCAGCGGCCGGCCGAGGACGGCGACGGCGGCGCCCCGACGAGAACGCTGAGCACCGGGGCTGAGGGACCAGAACGGGGGTCAGTCCGGCCGCTCGGCCAGGGCCCCTGGGGTGGCCCGTCGGATCGAGCGCTCACGTGCGGGTTCAGCGACCGCCCTGCTCGCGGCGCCGGTCCCAGCGCTCTTCCATCCGCGTCATGAACGTGCGCCGGGAGCGACCCGTCCCCGCGTCGGGCCGGGAGCCGGTCCCCGGGGTTGCCTTGCGCCGACCCCCAGGCCGGGCGAAGGCGAAGGCGACCGAGGCGAACATCAGGACGAACCCCAAGGAGCCGAGCCACGCCGCCGAGTAGTGCGCGCCGAGGACCAGCAGGAGCAGACCGATGATCGAACCGGCGACGGCGACGGCGTACCGCATCGCCGGTCGCCGACCACGCTGCGTGAGCGTGTTGGCAA
>JAHIJU010000278.1 GCA_018898235.1 Actinomycetota bacterium
GCGCCACCGAGCTCCTGCGCGAGGCGATCGTCTCCGGTCGGCTCGCCCCCGGGACCGTGGTCAAGGACGCCCGACTTGCCGCGGAGCTCGGACTGTCGATCGCCCCGGTGCGCCAGGCCCTCGCCCGGCTGGTCGAGGAAGGGCTCATCGAGTCCAAACCGCAGAGCCGCACGCGCGTCACCCCGGTGACCCTGTCCGCGGTGCGCGACGCCCTCGCCGTGGTCGGTGCCATGCACGAGCTGGCCACCCGTGAGGCCGTGCCGCTGCTGCTGCCGGCGGACGAGACCGCCATGCGCGCCGCCAACGCGCGGTTCAGGCAGGCGGTCGCCGCGGGTGACACCGTCGCGGCGCTCGAGGCGGACGACGCCCTGCACGCCGTCCTGGTCGACCGGTGCGGCAACCGCGCCCTGCGGGCGACCGTCGACCGGTTCACCCCCACGATCCGACGGCTGGAACGTCAGCGGTTCAGCGCGTCGAACGGCGCCGCCTCCGCCGACGTCCACGACGAGCTCATCGAGGCCGCCGTCGCCGGCCGGGTCGACGAGGCCGTGGCCGTCACCGCCCGCATCTGGTCCGCCCTCTGACAGGAGAAGCCATGTCCTCCCTCGCCGACTTCCCCCGCTACCCGCTGCTGTTCGGCCCCTCCCCCGTGCACCGCCTCGACCGGCTGACGGCCACGCTGGGCGGCGCCGCGATCTGGGCCAAGCGGGAGGACTGCAACTCCGGCATCGCGTTCGGCGGCAACAAGACCCGCAAGCTGGAGTACCTGGTGGCCGACGCCCTGGCCAAGGGCGCCGACACGCTCGTCTCGATCGGCGGTGTCCAGTCCAACCACACGCGGCAGGTCGCGGCCGTCGCCGCACACGCCGGGCTCAAGTGCGTCCTGGTGCAGGAGTCGTGGGTCGACTGGCCCGACTCGATCTACGACAAGGTCGGCAACATCCTCATCTCCCGGCTCGCCGGGGCGGATGTGCGTCTGGTCAAGGCCGGGTTCGGTATCGGGTTCAAGGAGTCCTGGGAGCAGGCCCTCGCCCAGATCGAGGCCGAGGGCGGCACGCCGTACGCCATCCCGGCCGGGGCCAGCGACCACCCGCTCGGCGGACTCGGCTTCGCGGGCTGGGCGGCCGAGGTCGCGGCCCAGGAGGCCTCGCTCGGGGTCTTCTTCGACACCGTCGTCGTCTGCTCGGTCACCGGATCGACCCAGGCCGGCATGGTCGCCGGCTTCGCGCTGGCGGAGGAGAACGGCGCCCGCCCGCGCCGGGTGCTCGGCGTCGACGGGTCGGCCAAACCCGCCCAGACCCGTGACCAGGTGCTGCGCATCGCCCAGGACACGGGCACCAAGATCGGCCTACGCCGCGAGCTCACGCTGGACGACGTCGAGCTGGACGAGCGGTTCCACGCCGGCACCTACGGCATCCCGGACGAGGCCACGATCGCCGCGATGCGCCTGGCCGCCCGCACCGAGGGCATGATCACCGACCCGGTGTACGAGGGGAAGTCGATGGCGGCCGTCATCGAGCTGGTCCGCACCGGCGAGATCGCCGCCGACTCCACCGTGCTGTTCGCGCACCTGGGCGGACAGCCCGCGATCAACGGGTACTCGGCCGTCCTGAGCTGAGGGCGCCGGGGCCGGCGTGGGGGCGCCCGGGCGCTGGGTAGGGCCGCGTCCGGCGAGGTCGGAGCGGCCCTACCCGGCGGACGGGGTCCGCACGTCGACCGGGAGCTCGGTGGCGGCGACCACCGCCGCCACCTCCTCATCGACCCGCGCGTCCTCCCAGCCGAGCTCGGTGGCCGCCAGCCGTGCCGCGCGGTCCAGCACATCGTCGGCCGGACGCCCGAGCGTGCCCAACCCGGTGCGGCGCAGGAACACGTCGGTCAGGTGCGGGGCCATCTCGTGCCGCACGGCCCAGAGCACCTGGGCGAGGATCTCGCCGTCGTCGTCCAGAGGTTCGGCGAGCGCCGGGTCGCTCGCGGCGAGCGCGAGCAGGGCCGGTGCGTCGGTGCCGTAGTGGCGCACCAGCAGCTCGACGGTGCGCGGGTCGACGTGCCGGTGCTGGGCGACCATCGCCTGCACGTGCGGCTCCAGCCGCGGGATCGCGCAGCCGTCCAGGTAGGTGAAGGCCGAGGTGCTGGCCCGCACCTGGGTGCGCAGCTTGCGGCCCAGCAGGTCGACGGTGTGCTGGGCGAAGGCCCTGCTCGTCGTGTACTTGCCGCCGGCGACCGTGACCAGGCCCTCCAGCCCGTCGCGCGCGTGGTCGACGGTCTCGCTGGCCCGCGACGCTCCGTAGGTGTCGTTGCCGGCGGTCTCGGTGAGCGGGCGCAGACCGCCCCAGGCGTACTGGACATCGGCCAACGTGAGCGGCTGCGGCAGGTGCGCGATGCGGTTGATGACGTCGAGGAAGTCGGTGATCGAGCGCAGCGTGAGCCGCCAGTCGTCGACGGCACCGTGGTACGGCGTCTCAGTGGGGCCGATCATCGAGTGCCCGCGCCACGGGGCGAAGCTGAAGTGCCCGTGCTTGCCGTAGAACAGCGTCATCTGCGGGGTGAGCTGGCGGGTGAGCAGGTAGATGCCCTCCGAGCGCACCTGCGGGGCGGGGCCGGCGACCCCGGCGGTCGTCGCGGAGGCGGACAGCAGGTCGTGCACCCACGGGCCCGCGGCATTGACCACGACGCGGGCGCGGACGGTGTGCTCCGCCCCGGTGAGCAGATCGTGCACGCGCGCGCCGACGACGGCGGTCCCCTCCACCAGCAGCTCGTTGACCTGGGCGTACGTCGCCACCTGGGCGCCGTGCGCGACGGCCGAGCGCAGGAAGGCCAGGGTCAGCCGCTCCGGGTCGGGCATGATCGCGTCGTAGTAGAGCAGCGCCTCGCTCACCTCGGGCACCGAACGACGGGCGGCCTCGGTCCCGCGGATGTGCCGGTGCCGCGGCAGCGTCTTGTCCGGGTCCCAGGGCTTGCGCCAGCCGGTGGCGAGCACGTCGTAGGCGGTGAGGCCGAGCCGTTCGACGAGCCCCGTGTTCGGCAGCACCGTGGGGCACGGGTAGACGTACGGCGGGGCGATGTTCGCCATGATGCGGCGTTCGGCGAGCGACTCGTAGACGAGGCCGACCTCGAGCTTCTTGAGGTAGCGCAGCCCGCCGTGGATGAGCTTGCCGGTGGCGGCCGACGTCGCGGCACCGACGTCCCCCTTGTCGAGCACCACGACGCTCAGCCCGCGCGACGCGGCTTCGTAGGCCACGGCCGAGCCGGTGATACCGGCCCCGACCACGAGCACATCGACCGCGGGCACACCGACCCCGCGCCCATCGACTGCAGGCAGCTCGTCGAGCACGGCCCGGCGCATCGTCGTCGTCATCAGCTTGCTCCGATCAGCTCACGCACCTGGGCGGCGAACCGCTCCTGCTCGCTGGCGATCTGCCAGGTGCCCATCCGCAGCACCAGGGCGGCCAGGCGCCAGCGCGTGACCTCCTGGGGGTCCATGCCGGTGACCTGCAGGTACTCCGCCAGGTAGGCGGCGGCCAGGGCGCGCCGGACGGTGTCGTAGAGCAGCTGCTTGAGCCGCGGTGTGCCGGGCCACAGCTCGGCGTCGCGCAGCAGCAGCATGGTGGACGCGACGTCGCAAGCGGCGGCTCCCCGCATCGAGGTCTGCCAGTCGATGACGGCCCAGCCGTCACCCTGGGCGAACACGTTCTGGGTGTGGAAGTCCATGTGCAGCAGCACGTCGCCGTCGGGCAGCGAGCGCAGCCCTTCTGCGACCTTCGCCCGGCCGTCGGCTCCCAGGAAGTCGAACGCGGGGCGGTCGAGCAGCCCGACGGCGACCTCGCGGACGTCGTTGTGGGCGTCGGTGCGGCAGCGGTGCACGCGCACGTGCTCGCGGGCCAGGATCCGGCCGGCCTCGCGCAGCTTGAGGATGTTGCGCTCGGCGAGGGAGTTGAGCGAGCCGCCCTCCGCCGCATCGAGCACGAGGCCGTGCCGCCCCTCGATCTCCACCTGACCGTGGCAGACGATGGGGGTGGCGCCCAGGGCGACGGCCTCGTCGCAGTTGGCGCGTTCGGTGGCAACCTCGGAGGCCGGGATGCCGGCGGCGTAGAGCTTGAGCACCGTCGTGTCCGGGAGCCCGTAGATCTGGGCGGTGCGGCCCAACGCGATCGGGTCGCCGAGCTCGGCGACGGTCTCGGGGACGTTCACGCCGGGGTCGCCTTGTGGGTGCGGCCGTACCCGCGCGCGGTGGCGGCGACGACGACGGCCTGCTGGTCGGCGGGGCTCAGCGGCCGTGGCTCGCCGACACCGCGGGCGCGGGCGTACAGCGCGCACACCCACTCCAGGAGCACGGCGTTCTGCACGGCGGCGGACAGGTCCGATCCGGTGGTCACCGTCCCATGGTTGGCCAGGAGCACCGCCTGCCGCCCGGTGAGCGCCGCGTCGACGGAGGCGGCGAGCTCAGGGCTGCCGAACACCGCGAACGGCACGACCGGCACGGCTCCCCCGAGCACAAGCTGCTGGTAGTGCACGCACGGCAGCTCGTCGAGCACGAGCGAGAGCGCGGTGCCCCACGGGGCGTGCGTGTGCACGACGGCCCCGGCCTGGTGGTGGGCGAGCACGCCCAGGTGCAGGTCCACCTCCGAGGTGGGGGCGAGCTCGCCCTCGACGACGGTGCCGGTGGCGTCGACCAGGCTGATGTCGTCGGGGGTGGCCTGGGCCAGCACCAGCCCGGTGGCGGTGACGGCGACGAGGTCGCCCACCCGCATCGAGAGGTTGCCGGCCGTGCCGATGAACAGACCCTGCTCGGCGAGCTGCCGGCAGGCGGCGGCCACGGAGGTACGGGCCGCGAGGATGTCGCTTCGTTGCGCCATACTCGGAATCCTGGGCCTGGAACCAAACCCGAGTCAAGTCTGATTTGCTGTCTCTTTCGTGGGAGGGCCGATGAACCTCGACGGTGTGCGCCTGCGCCGCTCCCCCACGCAGACCCGCTCCCGCGACAAGGTCGAACGGGCCCTCGCCGCCGCCGAACGAGTGCTGGACCGCGACGGCGCCGACGCCCTCACCATCACCGCCGTCGCCGCCGAGGCAGACCTGTCCGTCGGCACCCTGCACCAGTACCTGCCCGACCGCGAGGCCATCACCGCCGCCCTCGCCGACCTCTACCACGCCCGGCTGGAGGCGGCCCTCGACGAGGTGCTGGCCGCCGATCGGGCCGGGTTGCTCGACGATCCGGTGGCCACGACGGTGCAGGCGATGTGCGAGGTGTTCCGGGCGACGTCCGGGGTTCGTTCTCTGCGGGGTGGGCAGCGGGATGAGGCGTCCGCGGAACACCGGCGGCGGATGACTGCGAAGGTCGGCGAGCTGTTGGGGGCCGACGGGGACGCGGCGCCGGAGGCGGTGGCGCGGACGGTGTTCGTGGCGGTGGACGCGTTGTTGCGGGATGCGTTCGCGGCTGATCCTCGCGGGGACCAGGGGCCCATCGAGCAGACAGTGGGGCTGGTGCGGGGTTACCTGGCTGGGACGCGGCGGGGCTGAGCGACAGCTCAGGCGCAGTCGGCGCCCCCTGGCCGGGGAAGCCCTCCGGGCAGCACGGCCCGGGTACGTCGCCTATGCCAGCGATCCGAGGGCACAAGACGCACCCGGACACCCCGCCAACGCGCAACCGGTCAATGCCAGGCGAACCTTGCACCCGCCCGCTACTGAGCCCTCCACCCTGGTCGACTTGGCGACCTGGCCCTGCGACCGCCAGGGGGACCGCCGCCCGGCGCCCCACTGAATGTGCCGGTGATGCTCGTGCGCCATGAGTCGGCCAGCGTGCCGCTCAGCCACTCCTGCCTGGTCCGCGTAGCTACACGACTCCGGTCAACTCGACTCCGTCGGCGAGCTCCCGAGCCCAAGCCCATGCGGGGCTGTCGTTGCGGATGTAGTGGCGGAACTTCGTGTCGCCGCCGGGGAGCGCCGACAACAGACTCAACTCGACAAGTGAGTCGAGTGGCCGCTGGATGCTGCTCGGCCGCACCCCGAGGCGGTCAGCTAGGTCGCGGAGCGAGCACACACCATCCGAGATCTCGGCGATGGCAAGCATGAGCTCGAGCCTGTGCGTGTGACCAAAGGCGGTCCTAGAGACGCGCCTCAGACCTTCAACCGCAGCTTGAGGTTCCATGCGATACTCCTACCACGAAACGCGATCCACGTATCGAAGTTGGGAGGACGCCATGCCGAAGCGCACGGGGATCGAATGGACCGAAGTGACCTGGAACCCGACCACTGGTTGCGACCGAATCTCACCCGGCTGCGATCACTGCTACGCCCTCACACTGGCCAAGCGACTCAAGGCGATGGGGGCAGAGAAGTACCAAGCGGACGGCGACCCGAGAACATCTGGGCCCGGCTTCGCGCTGACC
>JAHIJU010000279.1 GCA_018898235.1 Actinomycetota bacterium
CGTAGCTGAGCTCCGTCCGGCCACCGCCCCCGCCGATGTGGACGAGGAACGGGTGGTCGCCGAACAGGCGGCTCGCGGTGTCCCACAGAACCGCCGTCGTCTGCCCCGTCGTGATGTCGGCCATCGCCGCCTTCGGCCTCCTTTCCGTTCCTCGCGTGCGGTCAGAGCGCGTCGACCAGCGCGGGGAGGACCTGGTAGAGGTCGCCCACCACCCCGAAGTCGGCGTGCTGGAAGATCGGGGCGTTCTTGTCCTTGTTGATCGCCACGATCACCTTCGAGTGGTTCACCCCGACCAGGTGCTGGACCTGCCCGGAGATCCCGATGGCGAGGTAGAGCACCGGCTGCACGGTCGCGCCGGAGACCCCGAGGTAGCGCTCGGTCGGCATCCAGCCGACGCCCTCGGCGATCGGACGGCTGCACGCCAGCTCGGCGCCGAGCCGGGCCGCCACGGCACGGGCGAGGTCGAGATCCGCCTCGGCCGCGAAACCGCGGCCGACACCGACCACGCGCGCGGCGGCCGCCAGGTCCACCTGCCCGCCCGGCTTGGGCAGGGTCTCGACGAGCGTGGGCCCGGGCACGGGCTCGGCCTCGACGACCTCGACGCTGCCCTCCCCCGCCGCGTCGACCGGGGCCAGCGCTCCGGGCCCGACCACCAGGACGGCGACCGGCGCGGTCACCTCGTCGGTGGCCACAGCGAGACCACCGAACGCCGAACGCATCACGACGAGCGGCGTGGTGGACACCACGCCCGACACGTCCACCGGGCTCACGCCCAGGTGCGCGGCGACCTGACCCGCGAGCAGCCGGCTGCGCACATCGGTGCCGAACACGACCAGCGTCGCGCCGCGCTCGGCGAGCAGCGCCGCGACCGGCCGCGCGTAGGCCTCGACCAGTGCGCCGGGTGCGAGGTCGATCGTGAGACTCAGGTCGGCGTCGGCCAGGGAGCCGGCCCCGAGGCTCACCGCGACCACACGGTCGCCGAGGCCGCGGGCCGACCGCGCGAGGGCGTTCCCGTCGTCGGTGTCGTGGACGACGATCCAGGCTTCAGTCATGGGTCCGCACTCCTTCACAGGGACTTGAGGAACTGGGCGAGCTGCTGCGCGACCTCGGCCGGAGCGCCCTCGACGACGACGTGACCGCGGTCGACCTGCTCGGGTGCGAGCAGCGAGACGAGTCGCGTCGAGCCGCCCGGCATGGCGGCGGCAACCTCGCAGACCGGCTTCTTGCCGGCCGCGAGGATGTCCTTCATCCCCGCGATGCGCGGGGAGTTGAGACCAGAGGTCACCGAGAGGACCGCCGGCAGCGGCACGTCGATGACCTGCACCGCGTCCTCGAGCAGCCGCCGCACGCGGAGGTGGTCGCCCTCGACCGCGAGGTCGTCGACCTGGTTGAGGGTCGGACGCCCGAGCAGGGCCCCGAGCTGGTTGCCCACCTGCTGGGAGTAGCGGTCGGCGCTGCCCGCACCGAGCAGGACCAGGTCGACCTCGCCGAGCCCGTCCAGGGCCGCGGCGAGCGCGCTGGCGGTCTGGAAGCTGTCGGCCGACGGGTCGCCGGCGACGACGACCAGGCTGTCCAGACCGCGCGAGAGCACGTCCTTGCGCAGCTTCGTGCCGGACAGCGCGTCGCCTCCGACCGAGAGGCCGATGAGCTCACCGCCCACCTTCTCGACGATCCGGCGCCCTGCCTCGACGGCGTTGAGGTCGTAGGCGCCGACCTTCCACCCGGCGCGGGACAGGTCGAGTGAACGGTCGGGCGCGACCGCGATGTCCTGCTCCTGCGGTACGGCCTTGATGCATGCGACGATGCGCATCGGTGGTCCTCTCTGGTTCAGGCGGGTCGCTTGACGACGCCGGCGGCGTTCAGGCGGTCGATCTCGTCGGGGGTGTAGCCGAGGCGCGCGAGCACGTCGACCGTGTCCTGCCCCTGGTCGGGCATCGGTCGCCACACCTGCCCGGGGTGCTGGTCGAAGCGCGGGAACACCCCGAGCCCCTTGAACGTGCCGCCGTCGGCGGTGGGCCACTGCTGCCACACGCCGCGCGCCTCCAGGTGGGGCTCGGCGACCAGGTCGCCGAACTCCATGACCTTCTGCGCCGCGATGCGGTGCGCGGCGAAGTCGGCCTCGACCTCGGCGACCGTGCGGGTCGCGAGCCAGGCCTCGAGCGCCGTCTCGATCTGCGCGGCGTGCGAGCTGGACGACCACAGTGCGCTGCAGTCCTCGGGGTAGTCGCCCGAGCCCCACAGGTGGCCGAGCCCGATGGTCTCGAGCAGGTACTCGTTCTGCGGGACGCCGTACACGCACAGCCCGATGAACCCGTCCGAGCAGCGGTACTCCCCGATCGCGCACAGGTTCTGGTTCCGAGCGCCGGGCCGCGGCCAGACGATGCCCGCGTTGAGGTAGTCGACGAGGTAGTACTGCCCGATCGAGAGCAGCGTCTCGTACATGGCGACGTCGATGGACTCGCCCACACCCGTCCGCCCGACCTTGTGCAGGGCGCCCAGGGTCGAGCCGAGGATCATGAGCGAGTTGAAGTAGTCGCCCGCGTACGGTCCCGGGTTCATCGGCTGCTCGGGGGTGCCGTTCTGGCTCATGTAGCCCGAGTACGCCATGACCGTCAGGTCGTAGGCGGCACGGGTCACCATCTCGGGAACGCCCGTCTGGCCGAAGCCGGAGACGTGCACGATGACGAGCTCGGGGTTGTCCCGGCGGAGCACCTCGTCGGTGAGACCGCGCTTGGACCAGGTGCCGCCCTTGCTCGACTCGATGAAGACGTCGGCCTGGGCGAGCATCCGGATCAGGACCTCACGGCCCTCCGTCGAGAAGAAGTCGAGGGCCACCGACCGCTGGTTCCGACGCTCGGCCTGCTTGATCCACGGGGTGTCGCGGATGGTGTCGCCGGCGCCGGTGTTCTCCAGCCAGATGACGTCGGCGCCCCAGTCGGCCATGAGGCTGGCGGCCTTGGGGACGGCGAGCTCCATCGCGGAGTAGACGACGCGCACGTCGTCGAGGACACCGAAGGACGGCTTGGTGGTGGGGATGGCGGGGATGTCCATGGCGGCGGCCTCAGCTCGCGAACGTGCGGAGCACGCCCTTGGCCACCGTGAGGACCATCATCTCGTCGGTGCCACCACTGATCCGGTCCACCCGCAGGTCACGCCAGATGCGCTGGATCCGGTGGTCACCCGCCACCGAGATGCCGCCCATCACCTGCATCGCGTCGTCGACGACGTCGAACGCGGCGTTCACGCAGTAGTACTTGCACATGGCCGCCTGGGTGGCGGTCATCTCGTCGGTGTC
>JAHIJU010000280.1 GCA_018898235.1 Actinomycetota bacterium
CGAACGGGTTGAACGCCCCGTCCAGCACCGAGAGGGTGCGCTCGACCCCCGAGACCCCGTCGGCGATGGTCTGGTCGAGCACCCGGGCCAGCGGCCGAGTGCTCGCGATCACCTCGAGCGGCAGGGTGACCGGCAGCGTCCCGGAGGTCCCGTAGCTGATGGCCAGCGAGAGGGTGCCGGTGGTGCCCTTGGCCGTGGTGGCCGCAGCGGCGATCTTCAGGACCGACCCCGTCAGGGTCGCCGTGAAACCGGCCGGCACGGCGTCCGTGAGCTTGAAGCCGTAGTCACCGGCCTTCGGCACATCGCCCTCGGGATCGCGCATGAACGCGGTGAGATCGACCGTGAGCGGCGCCTCACCAGGACCGACCTGGACCTTCGACGGGGTGAAGGTCGGCGGGTGCTCATCGGTGGCGTAGACGGTGATCGACAGGGTGATCGTCGACTCCCGCGCATCGCCGTCCCCGGTCCCGGTGGAGTCCGTGACCGGCACCGTGACCGACGCCGGCCCCGAGTAGCCGGCGGCCGAGACGAAGCGCAGCGTGCTCGCGTTCACCACCAGGGCGGAGCCGTCCGAGCGGGTGGCCGTCACCCTGGTCGCATCCGCGATCGACGCCGTCCGACCCGGGGCGACCTGCACCTGCGAGTCGAGCGCGATCACGAGCTCGGCACCCGAGGCCACCCGGAGCGCGGGGGCCTTGGGACGCGGGGTCGGTGGGAAGAAGCCGAGCGCCGGGACCGTGATGAAGGCGTACGAGGACGCCGACCGGTCGGTGCTGTTGACCAGCTGGTACGGCACCGTCTGGGCGTGGTCGGCCAAGGAGATCCGGACCGTCCCGCGGCCGGCGACGCTGGCCACACCCGCGGCCGTGGCCGGGACCACCACCTCCAGGTCCGAGAGCGGGCCGCTGGGGTTCTGGGCGACGGCGAGCACGTCCACATCCACCTGAGCCCGCCCGATCGTGTCGGCGGCCGGGACGACCACGTCCTGCGCGACCGGCGGGAGCACGGGCGCCGCCGCGTCGACGGTGACCGTCAGGACGGCGCTGTCCCGGCCGCCGCGGGTGTTGCTCGCGGTGTAGACGACCGAGAGCACGCCCGGCGTCGTCGGCGCCCGCACCACGACACGACTACCCTGCACGCTCGCCTGGGCGGCGTCCGCCCCGGTCCCGACGTCGCCGGAGAGCTCGAGCGTGTCGAGCAGGGACAGGTCGCCGCCGCCGGAGTCGACGTCGTTGGCCAGCACGCGGACCTCGACCGTACGTCCGGGGACGACCGTGACCGCGTCGTCGCGCGCCACGACCGTCGCGGCCACCGTCGGCCACGGGCTGATGCCGACCCGGACCTGCCCGACGGCCCGCTGCCCGGTCCAGTCCTCCACCGCGTAGGTGAAGGTGTCAGTCCCGGTGGATCCGGGCAGCGCGCGGTACTCCAGGTAGTCGGGGCCGACGGCCGTCACGATGCCGAGCTTGGGCGCATCGTCACCCAGGCCCAGCAACGTGACCCCGTCGCCGTCGGCGTCGATCCCCTGCAACGGGATCGGGATGCGCACGGTCTCGGCCTCGAACACCCGGGCCACGACCGACCGCGGTGTCGGCGCCGCCTTGGTCGAGGCGTCCGAAGCGTGCACCCGCACGGTGAGGCGGGCCGCCGTCGAGATCCCCGCGGAGTTCGTGACCTGGAAGATCGTCGACACCGTCATCGGCACATCCGGCGCCTGGTAGCGCAGCACGTCACCGGACACGAACAGCAGGCCCTGACCGTCGGTGAGCGGCTCCGGCAGGGTGCGGGACAGCGTGAGCCCGCCGCCGTTCGGGTCGTACGCCCCGTCGAGGGCCGAGACGGTCACCACACCACCGGTCCGCACGCCGACCTCCACGTCCGGGACCACCGGCGGCTGGGCGACGGTCGAGGCGGTCACCGACTGGACGAGGATCGATCCCACGGCCGCGCTGGTGCCGTTGGACACGGTGTACGGAACGCTCACCGGCAGGCCGAGGATCCGGTCCGCGCTGATCTCCAGCAGTCGGTGCTCGACCACCGCGACGTGCAGGCCGGAGCCCTCGGGGACGTCGACGCCCTGCAGGACAAGCACGAGGTTGTTCGGGTCCTCGTCGTTGGCGAGCGGGTCGATCGTCACCGAACCGCCTGCGGGCAGCAGCGCGCGATCGGCCATGGCCACCGGCGGCTGCACCTGGTCGGGGTACTCCTCGACGTCGATCCGCACCCAGCCGGTCGACTGCGACGGCGAGGCCACGACCGTGAAGCTCACGTAGTAGGTGCCGGCCCGTCCCGCGGTGAAGGAGAAGGTCCCGCCCCGCAGGTCCGGCACGATGGTCGCCCCGGGCACGTCACCGACCCCGGCGAGCCGGACCGGTTCGGTCGAGGAGGACCGCACCGCCTTCAGCGGCGAGATGACCACGGCCTGGTTGACGTAGCCGACGGCGTGCATCGGGTCGATCTGCGGTGCGAGCACCCCGACATCGCGCACCTCGACCTCGACGGTGCCGCTCACCGGGTCCGACCGTCCGTCGGTGACCTCGACGGTGACGACGGTGCTGCCGCTACGTCCGCCTCCGTGGACCGTGAGCGTGCCGTCCGGACGTGTGGTCACGGTGCCGAAGGTGGGGTCGATGGTCGCGCCGAGCAGCACGAGGCCGTCCCCGTCGGGGTCCACGAAGTCGGCCAGCACGTTCTGGTCGAGGCTGCCGCCCTGCTCGACCTGCATCGTCGGCGTGCGCACCTGCGTCGGCGGGTCGTTGACCGAGTCGTCGCGCACCCGCAGGCGCACGGTCGCGGTCGCGGGGGCCCGCGTCCCGGGGCGGTCGGTGATCGTGTACGTGAAGCTCACCTCGCCGGTCGCGTCGGCGGGCACGGCCACCTGCAGCGCACGACCTCCCTGCACCACCTCGAGCCGGCCGAACGCGGCCGGGACCGGGTCGACCTGCGAGATCACCAGGATCCCGCAGTCGGACGTCGCATCGTTGTCGAGCACGGGCAGCACCGTGGTGCGGCCGGGCCGGACGCCGAACGTGTCGTCGACCGCGCTCGGCGGTGCACCCTCCTCGGAGCACTGGGCGGACTGCGCCTGGGTGACCTGGGTACCGGCGTCCTGGTCGGGCGTCGTGTCGGACTGCTCGGGGGTGATCTGCTGCCAGTCCGGCACCCGCACCCGCGGGTCGTCCGGGAGCCAGGCGCGGCCGGTGGTGACGTCGTTGAGCACCACCCGGCTGCGGTTCACCCGGAACGTCAGCTCATCGGCCGAGGTGAGGCCCTCCCGGTCGGCCGAGGTGACCTCGTCGCCGCACAGCCGCATCCAGTTGCCGCTGCTGCTCGCCCACGCGGCGTAGTCGCAGGACCCGACCCGCACGGGAGCGGCCGGGGTGCCTGCGCCGGCCGTCCGGTGCGCGATCGGCCGGCCGCCGTCGAGCGGGACCTCGTAGAGCGTGTCGGCGGAGGCGACCAGCACCGTGTCGGCGGCCGGGCCGGGCTGCTGCAGCGTCAGCTGGCCGCCGTCGAGCTCGACCGAGCCGGTGCGGGTGCGGACGGTGTGCCCGTCGAGGACCACCGGTTCGTCCCCGACCGCTGTCAGCTGGTCGATCTTCTGCACGGAGCCGTCGAGGTCCGCCCCCGCGGTCACGGTGCTGCCGCCCACCGCGGGCACCCGGGTCGCCGTCGCGCCGCTCGCGCTCACCGTGAGCACCGCACCGTCCCGGGTCACCGTGGCCCGGCCACCGGAGCCCAGCGCCACATCCGGTGTCCCGGCCGCCACGTCGAGGCCGGCCAGCTCGCCGAGGGCACGTACCCAGATGTCGCCGTCGGCCGAGGTCACCACGACGGTGCCCCCCGCCATCGCGACGGCGTCCCCGGTGCCGATCGCGACCCGCGTGGTGACCGCGACGCTCGCCGGGTCGACGAGCGACACGCTCGCCGGTTCGACGAGCAGCACCTGGGCGCCGTCCTGGGCGACGTCGAGCACGGAGCTGGTCGACGCGAGCCCACCGTCGAGCTCCTCGACCGGGACGTTGTAGCGCCCGAGGGCCAGGTCCTGCTTGGACGTGAGCCAGACGCCGCCGTCGTCGAGATCGAGCCGGGAGACCGGGAAGCCCTGCTGGAGCAGCGCCAGGCCGGCCACCACGGCGGGGACGGTGAGCGCCGCCGCGAACGACGTGCGGCGCCGGTCCCAGCGCACCCTCACGGGACGCAGCCCTTCGCCGGGGTCGCGGAGTAGCGGCCGTCGGTCCGCCGCAGGTAGACCTCGATGCAGGTCTGGCCGGTCGCATCGGCAGCGGGCACTGTCGCCCGGGGCGCTGCGACCAGCGCGAGCTGAGCCTCCTCGGTGAGGCTCAGCAGACCCCACAGGTACCCGTCATCGGGCTGCGGGTCGGGGTCCGCCCAGGTGAAGACCACCGAGCCGTCGGGCTGCCGTTGGCCGGTCAGCCCCGTCGGGCTCGGAACCACACCGTCCACGGTCGCGGGTGCCGGCACGAACTGGGTCGGCGAGTTCTGCGGCCCGCCCGCGACACGGTGCACGACGGCGGCCACCGCGACCGTCGTCACCAGCACGAGCGCGACGAGGGCTCCGACCAGGGCCCGCCGGGGCGGGCGGCCGGTACGGGTCCGCCGGCCGGCGCCGCGACCGGCTTCGGGCAGGGCGGGGTCGTCCGACGCCGGCTCCGGCCGTGGCCGACCAGTCCGGGCCGGTCCGAGGTGCGCCGGGCCCGAGGGAGCGCCGGGCGCTGGCGCCCCGCCCGGCGCGAGCTCGCGGATCGGGCGCTGGCGGGTCGGCTCGTGGTGCACCGTCGGTGACGCGGGGTCCAGCTCCAGGATCGGCCGCAGCCTGGTCGCATCGTCCTCGTCGGAGGCGGGGCGGGTGCCGACCTGGCGGGCGGCCGGTGGGCGACCGGGGTCCGCCTGCGGCCCGCCCAGCTCATGTCCGAACACGTCGAGCGCCGTCAGGGGAAGACCCAGTGCCTGCTCCACCGCCTGCAGGGCCCGCGCGACCGCGATCGCGCTCTCGTAGCGCCGCACCGGCTCCTTGTCCATGGCCCGTTCCAGGACGGCGGTCAGCGCCGCCGGCATGTCGGGTCGTCCGACCGCCGGCAGCGGCATCCGCTCGATCCGGGCCACCAGCTCCGGCGCGGTGTTCGCGGCGCCGGGCACCTCGAACGGGCTGCGACCGGCCAGGAGCGAGTAGATGGTCGCGGCCAGGGAGTACACGTCGGAACGCTCATCGCCGGAGGGCCGGGCGGCGACCAGCTCGGGCGGCGCCCACGGGATCGACATGCCGACGGCGGCACCGCCGCCCTGTCCCGCGGTCGCGGCGATGCCGAAGTCGGTGAGCGCCGGCCAGCCGAAGTCGGTCGTGAGCACGTTGGCCGGCTTGATGTCGCGGTGCAGGATCCCCGCGTCGTGCGCGGTCTGGACGGCCGAGGCGAGCCGCACCCCGATCCGCAGGCACTCCGCGACACTCAGCCGCTCGGTGCGGTACCGCTCGGCCAGACCCGGTTGCGAGCAGTACTCCATCACCAGGAACGGGCGACCGTCCTGCGCGAACCCCGCGTGGTGCACCGTGACGATCGCCGGATGGTGCGACAGCTGCGCCATCAGGTTGGCCTCGGTGACGAACCGGGCGCGAAGGTCGTCGTCGAGCGTCGGCGCGAGCAGCACCTTCACGGCCACGTCGCGGGCCGGCAGGTGCTGGCGGTACAGGAAGACGTCGGCGAAGCCGCCCAGCCCGATCAGGCGCTGAACGGTGTAGCCGGGCAGCTCGGGGGGCGCGCTCGGTGCTCGCGCCCCCGTCACGTCCCCCGCTCCACGGTGAAGGTCACACCATCGCCCAGGTCGACGGTCTCCGACGCCGCGAGCGCCGTCGGCTCCCCCGGGTGCAGGCGCCGGGCGCCCAGCCCGGCCGCCAGCAGGTACACGCCGTTGGTCGAGTCGAGGTCCGTGACCAGCACGTCGTCGCCGACGACACGCACCTCGGCGTGCGTGCGGCTGATGTCCTGCTGCGGACTGGGGACGGCCACCAGGCGCGGCAGGTCACGTGAACCGAGCCGCATCGCCTGGGGGGCGCGCCCGATCAGCACCGGACGGTCCAGGGCGACCACCAGCCCGGTGGACAGCACCATCCGCGCATCGTCGACCCGCACGGGTGCGGGGGCCGGTGCCGGCTGCCCGTCCCACACCGGGAGCCCCTCGCGCAGATCGGCCAGGGTGCTCGACATGATGGTGAACGACGTGTCGTCGCCGTCGTGGCGGGCCGCGCCGTGCACACCGGCACCCGCTGCGCCGTCCTCGACCGCGGCGCCCGCCCCGACCAGCGCCGGTTCGACGATGCGGGTCAGCACCTGCGTCGGCTGGTCGGAGAGCGGTTGGTCGATGGGCGGCGCCTCCAGGTCCACGGCATCGAGCTCGACGGTCGGCGCCCCACCGGGCGTCGAGGCTGCGGTCGGGTCGGCCGCACGATCCGCGGCGACCCGGTCGATGTCCGGGTCGTCGTCCACGTCGACCACGGGCACGACCACGGCCTGCGCGACCGGCTGCTCGATCTGCTCGCCCGCGCCCTCGACAGCACCGGGGTCGACGTGCGCCGCCTCGACGTGCGCCGGGAGCGTGAGCGCCGCGGCCCGCACGAGCCCGCCGATGAGCGGGAGCCACGGCGTCGCTGCCCCGTCCGGCACCTGCACGGTCAGCCGGTGGACCACGGGGAACACCCGCTCGGTCCAGGTGCTGACGGCGGTGCCGTCGACCAGCTCGGTGCCGTCGTCGGTGA
The DNA here is from genome assembly GCA_018898235.1 of Actinomycetota bacterium. Taxonomy (GTDB): domain Bacteria; phylum Actinomycetota; class Actinomycetes; order Actinomycetales; family Cellulomonadaceae; genus Cellulomonas. The sequence goes on from JAHIJU010000280.1 coordinate 6,773, forward strand.
CCACCTCGACCCGGGCCGCACCGCGGACGGCGAGGTTGGTCGCGCCGTCCTGCCCGCGCACCGCCAGCACGAAGGAGGGCAGGTCCACCAGCCCGGGCCGGGTGAGCACCGACAACCCGTCGAGGAAGGTCCCCTGCGCATCCGCGACGCGCCACAGCTCGAGGGCGGGTCCGTCACCGGCCGCCGGTTCGAGCAGGGCGACCAGCCCGTTGCAGGACAACGCCGTCCACTGCCCCGGCGTGTAGCTCGACCCGTTCACCGTGCTCCATTCCCTGGTGACTGACGAGGAACCGTTGCTCCGTCCAGCATCTCGTCCCACCCTCTGCCCGCGGCCCGGGACACCGTGGGGTGCTCCTCGTCGAAGCTCCGCGCGAGCATCGGGTCGGCCGACTCGTCGACGACGTCGACCACCACGACGGTCACGTTGTCCCGCGCCCCGCGCGACAGCGCCTCGTCGACGAGCGCCACCGCCGCCGTCTGGGGGTCGACCCGGGTGCCGAGAACCGCGGCGATGTCGGCCGCACCGAGCTCCCGGGTCAGACCGTCGGTGCAGAGCAGCAACCGGTCGCCGTCGTTGGCCGGCAGCAGCCAGTAGTCCGGCTCCGGCGGCCCGTCGGTCCCCAGGGCCCGGGTCAGCACATGCCGCTCGGGGTGGCGGTCGGCCTCCTCGCGGGTGAGCACACCGGAGTCCATCAGCTCCTGCACCACGGAGTGGTCGACGCTGACCTGCTCCAGGCCGCGCACCGTCCAGCGGTAGACCCGGGAGTCGCCGAGGTTGAAGACCAACCAGAACTGCCCACCCTCGTCACGGGTGAGCGCGACCCCGGCCACCGTCGTCCCGCCCTGGCGCCCGTGGGTGAACTCGGCACGGATGCGCGCCGAGGTCCGGTCGAAGCAGTCGCGCACGTCGTCGCCCGTGGCTCGGTCCTGCCCGGCGAGCTGCGCGAACTCCTCGACGGCGATCCGGCTGGCGAGATCGCCGGCGTCGTGACCACCCATCCCGTCGGCCACCAGGAACACCGGCGGATAGGTCAGCACCGCGTCCTCGTTGACCTCCCGAACGGTTCCCCGGTCGGTGGCCGAGCCCCACGACGTGCGCACCCGGACCTCCCCGTTGTTCGCCCTCCGGTGTATCGGCCCCCATCGTGCCTCACCTGAGCGCACGCGCGGCGCGGTTGGCCGACTCGGATGCCCCGCTAGATGCCCAGCTGGAACACGCCCCAGTAGGCGAGCACCACGAGCAGGACGGCAGCCGCCAGCACCGCCAGCCCCAGCGCGGCACGGGACGCCACCCCGGTCGCGACCTGCAGGCCCTCGCGCCGGGCCGCGACCGCACGACGCAGCGCGAGCACACCCGCTGTGACGGTCGCCACACCGAGCAGCCGGACCCCGACCCAGCCGCCCGTGACGATGATCGCGTCCCGCTGGTAGTCCAGCGCGAGGCGGGCCACCGCCACTAGGTACCAGACGAGCGCGACGACCGTGACCAGGCAGCCTGCACCGCACAGCAGGGCGCGGGCACCGACGCCGGGCGCGAACGCCCGGTCGGGCCGTTCGGGGGTCGGTCGCCTGCGGACGAACCGCACCACCCGCTGCGCCCCGACCACGAGCACCGCGAGCAGCAGGCCGCCGGCGGCCGCGAGCACGACGGTGACCATGACCGTGGGGTAGCGCAGCCAGCGCGGCGTCGGCACGGGTGCGGCACGGAACTCCTGCGTGGGGTGGGCACCGGCCACCTGCGGAGCGGCGCCGGCGGTGCCGGGCATCCCGAGCACCCACCCGCACAGGTCCCGCAGGAAGTCGGGCACCACATGGTCGTCGATCTTCAGCCCGTGGTTGGCACCCGCGTAGTACCGCACGGTCACGTCGTCGTCGCCGGCCTGGGCGGCGTCCGAGATGATCTGCTGCGCGCCCTGGACCAGCGGCATCGACGCGTCGTCCGTGCCGTAGGCCACCAGCACCGGTTGGCGCATCTGCTGCTGCCAGACCGAGACGTCGAAGTCCACGTACTCGAAGGCCCCGGGCAGGCTCAGGCCCACGGCCCGTGGGATCGCCCGGAACACCTCGGACGGGACGCCGGTGTTCCGCAGGTAGTTGTCGACGGCGAAGGCCGCCTGCTGGCGGGGCGGCACCACCGGGCTGGAGACCAGCACCACGAACGCGATCCGGGTGTCCTGCACGGCCATCACGGGCGCGATCCAGCCGCCCTCGCTCTCGGCGTAGACACCGACCGCATCGGGATCGACACCGGGCCATCCGCGCAGCAGCTCGACCGAGCGCTCGTAGTCCGCCGCCATCCCCACATAGTTGCGGTGCTGCACCGTGTAGGTGTCGAGCCGCTTGTCCGGCACGATCGTCGTGACGCCCGCGGAGGCCAGCGCGTGGGCCTGCTCGACGAACGCCACCTGGTACTTCCCGGTGCCCGCCCCGTGCACGAACACCACCCCGGGGTGGTGGGCGGGCGCTCCGATCGGCTCGCTGATCTGCGCCTGGACGCTCGTGCCGTCGAGCTGGACCGTGACCACCGTGGTCCGCACGTGGTAGCTGCCGAGCGCGGGCGCCCCGGTGATCGCGGTGTCCTCGGTCGACACCGTCAGACCGCTGCCGAGCGGCGAGGGGTCCCACTGCGGCCCGAGCACGGCCCCGACGGCGGCGAGGGCGATGAGCGCGACGACGGTCTCCGTCGCCGCGCGCCAGGAACCCGCACGCAGCCGCCGGGTCCGGCGGTCGAACGTGGCGAACAGCCCTGGCACCTCAGAAGCCCAGCCGGCCGAGCTGTTTGGGGTCCTGCTGCCAGTCCTTCGCGATCCGCACGTGCAGGTCGAGGAACACCCGGGCGCCCAGCAGCTCCTCGATCTCGACCCGCGCGCGGGCTCCGACCTCGCGCAGCCGGGCACCGCCGCGGCCGATGATGATGGCCTTCTGGCTGTCCCGTTCGACGAACAGGTCCACGCGCACATCGATGAACGGGCGCCCGTCGGCGGTCGGCTTCTCGCGCGGCACGATCTCGTCCACCACGACGGCCAGCGAGTGCGGCAGCTCGTCGCGCACACCTTCCAGCGCGGCCTCGCGGATCAGCTCGGCGATCATCACGTCCTGCGGCTCATCGGTGAGCTCACCGGCGGGGTACAGCGCCGGCCCCTCGGGCAGGTGCTCGACCAGCACGTCGGTGAGGACGTCGACCTGGTACCCGCGGGTCGCCGAGACCGGGACGACGTCGGCCCACTGCGCCAGGCCGGCGACGGCCACCAGGTGCTCGGCGAGCCGGGGACGGCCGACGAGATCGGTCTTGGTGGCCACCGCGACGACGCGGTCCGCCATCTCGGTGAGCTGGTCGGCGATGTAGCGGTCGCCCGGCCCCACACGCTGGTCCGACGGCAGGCAGAACGCCACCACGTCGACCTCGCTCAACGTGCCGGCGACCACGTCGTTGAGCCGTTCGCCGAGCAGCGTGCGGGGACGGTGCAGCCCGGGGGTGTCGACCAGCACCAGCTGCGCGTCCGGCCGGTGCACGATGCCGCGCACCACGTGCCGGGTGGTCTGCGGACGGCCGGAGGTGATCGCCACCTTCATCCCGACGAGGGCGTTGGTGAGCGTGCTCTTCCCGGAGTTCG
>JAHIJU010000281.1 GCA_018898235.1 Actinomycetota bacterium
ACCACCGTGAGCCCCGTGGCCTCGAGCTCCTCGGCCAGCTCGCGGTCGACCCCGGTGTCGGTGATCACCGTGTCGACGTCGGACAGCGGGACGATGGTGGCGAAGTCGACGCGACCGATCTTGGTGTGGTCGGCGAGCACGACGGTGCGCCGCGCCGCGCCCACCAGGGCCCGCTTGACGGCGGCCTCGGCCAGGTCCGGGGTGGTCAGTCCGCGTTCGACGGACAGTCCGTTGGTGCCGATGAAGGCGACGTCGGCCTGGATCTCGGCGAGGTCACGCAGCGCCCAGGCGCCGACGGCGGCGTAGGTGCGACCGCGGACGGTGCCGCCGACCAGGTGCAACGTGATCGACGGGCGACCGGCGAGCAGGGTCGCGACCGGCAGGGAGTGGGTGACGACGGTGAGCTCGCGGTCCAGGGGCAGCATCTCGGCCAGCCGGACGGTCGTGGTGCCCGCGTCGATGATCACGGAACCAGACTGCGGCACCTCGTCGAGCGCCGCCTTCGCGATCCGCTCCTTCTCGGGGGCCAGCACGTGTTCGCGATCGGCGACGGCCGGTTCGAATCCGAGGCGCTCGACGGGGATCGCTCCACCGTGCACCCGCCGGAGCACGCCGTGCCGCTCCAGGACGGTGAGGTCGCGGCGGATGGTCTCGGGGGTCACGTCGAGCTGCGTGGCGAGCGAGGCCACGTCGACCCGGCCCTCGGCCCGCGCGCGGGTGAGGATCTCCTGGTGCCGCTCCGGTGCGTACACGTCGTTCGACTCCGTTGTCCAAGCGATCGGCCCGATGCCGACCAGGTCATGCACCCATGGTGCGACTGCGGATGTCCGGTGTCAACACATACCCACATACTCAAATCGAAACGGGGACCAGATCGGCGCGAATCGCAGGCCGATCCGGACTTTGGTCGCACCGGACGGGCACATCCGACCACCTGTGTCCGTTCGGGCACGAGCGATGGAACACCGGACGGAGCGGAGCGCCCCTCGGCTCCCGGTGCAGGTCAGCGCGGCTGGTAGGGCGAGACGACGACCTCGACCCGCTGGAACTCCTTGAGGTCCGAGTACCCGGTGGTCGCCATGGCGCGGCGCAGCGCACCGATCAGGTTGAGGGTCCCGTCGGCCGTACGACCCGGACCGAACAGGATCTGCTCGAGCGTGCCCGCGGTCCCGACCTCGACGCGCTCACCGCGCGGCAGGTCGGGGTGGTGGGCCTCCGACCCCCAGTGCAGGCCACGCCCCGGGGCCTGCTGCGCCCGGGCCAGCGCCGCACCGAGCATGACGGCGTCCGCACCGCAGGCCAGCGCCTTGACCAGGTCACCCGAGCGTCCGACGCCGCCGTCGGCGATCACGTGCACGTAGCGGCCACCGGACTCGTCGAGGTAGTCGCGGCGGGCGGCCGCCACATCGGCGACGGCCGTGGCCATCGGCGCATGGATGCCGAGCGAGAGCCGGGTCGTGTGCGCGGCGCCACCCCCGAAGCCGACGAGCACCCCCGCAGCACCGGTGCGCATGAGGTGCAGGGCCGCGGTGTACGTCGACGCCCCGCCGACGATCACCGGGACGTCGAGCTCGTAGATGAACCGCTTGAGGTTGAGCGGCTCGGTCCGACCCGACACGTGCTCGGCCGACACCGTCGTGCCGCGGATCACGAACAGGTCGCAGCCGGCCTCGACCACCGTGCGCCAGTGCTCCTGGGTGCGCTGCGGCGACAGGGCGCCGGCGACGGTCACCCCGGCGCTGCGGATCTCCTTGAGCCGGGCCGTGATGAGCTCGGGCTGCACCGGGGCGGAGTAGATCTCCTGCATCCGGGTGGTGGCGTGGTCCGGGTCGAGCTCGGCGATCTCGTCGAGCATCGGCTGAGGGTCCTCGTACCGGGTCCACAGGCCCTCGAGGTCGAGGACACCGAGCCCGCCCAGGCGCCCGAGCTCGACGGCCGTAGCCGGGCTCATGACCGAGTCCATCGGGGCGGCGACCACCGGCAGCTCGAAGTGGTAGGCGTCGATCTGCCAGCCGACCGAGACCTCCTCCGGGTCGCGTGTGCGCCGGGAGGGCACCACGGCCACGTCGTCGAAGGAGTACGCCCGCCGTCCGCGCTTGCCGCGCCCGATCTCGATCTCGCTGCTCACACCCCCAGGTTACCGGCGCGCCCCACCCGCCGGTCCCAGCC
>JAHIJU010000282.1 GCA_018898235.1 Actinomycetota bacterium
GAGGCGCGGTCAGTGATCGCCTGGGTGACCAGCAGGTTCACATATCGAACGATCGGCGCATCGTCCTCGACGACGTCGCCCATGCGCGACAGATCGGTGTCCTGCGGCTGCTGCGAGTCTTCGAACGCCGAGGTGAGGTCACCCATCTCCTCGTCGGCGCGACAGAACCGGTCCAGCGCGCGCACCAGGTTGTCCCGGGTGGTGACGACCGAGACCACCGGCATCCCCGAGGCTGTCCGTACATCGTCGACGGCGACGACGTTGCCCGGGTCCGACGTCGCCAGCAGCAGCGCCCCGTTGACGAACGCCACCGGCAGCACCGTGTAGCGGCGGCACAGCGCGGGCGGCACGACCGCGACCGCCGCCCGGTCGACGGCGTACTCGTCGAGGTCGATGAACGGCATGCCGACCTGGGCCGCCAACGCGCGCACCAGCTGGTCCTCGCTGAGGATGCCCAGCTCGACCAGTGTGCGACCGAGGGACTGCCCCTTGGACACCTGCTCGTCGAGGGCAGCCAGCAGCTGCCCTTCGGTCACCAGTCCTTCGTCCAGCAGGATCTCGCCCAGCTGCTTCACCCCGGTGCCTCCCACGCCTCGCCCACGGTCCTTCTGCCTCATCGGCAGCCGGGGGCGCGAATGTGAGGGGTGATCAGGCCGGGGAGAGGGCTCCTGCCAGCGCGGCGTCCATCGCGGCGAACGGCGCGTCCTGGCCGGTCATCAGCCGGACCTGCTCGCAGGCCTGGTGCAGCAGCATCCGCTCACCGGTGATCCCGACCCCGCCCGACCGCTGCCAGGCGTGCAGCAGCGGGGTGGGACGCACGTCGTACCGGGCATCGAGCAGCACACCCGACAGCGGCCCGAGCTCGGCGGCCACCACATCGGCCCCGTCCTCCGGCACCGTGGACACCACGACGTCGGCCTTCGTCAGCCCCTGGGGCGCCTCGTGCAGCGGCCGCACCGTGATCTCGACGCCCATCCTGTGGGCCGCGGGCATGAGCGCCGCCGCCCTGGCGACCGAACGCACGTAGACGACGGGAGTCGTGACCCCGAGCTGGGCGAGCGCAGCCAGCGCGGCCGCGGCGGTCGCTCCCCCGCCGAGCACGGCCGCGGTGCGGGCGCTCACCACCCCGACCTCACGGAACGCCTCGACGATCCCGAAGACGTCGGTGTTCGCGGCCACCGCGGGCCGCCCCTGCGCATCGACGATGACGGTGTTCGCCCCGCCGACCACCCGTGCCAGCGGCTCGACGTGGTCGACCATGTCCAGCACGGCGGCCTTGAGCGGCATGGTGAGCGAGAGCCCGGCCCAGCCGGCGTCGAGCCGCGCCATCGCCTCGGGCAGCTGCGCGACCGTCACGTCGAACGCGTCGTACGACCAGTCGTCGAGCCCGAGCGCCGCATAGGCCGCGCGGTGCAGCACCGGCGACAACGAGTGGGCGATCGGGTGACCGTAGACCGCGGCACGCAGCGCGGTGCGCCGACCGGTCACGGGTTCGCCGTCGCCGTCTTGTGGGCGTCGGCCCAGTCGTTGTACTGCTTCTTCGCCGCCTGGAAGTCGGCGTAGTTGTCGGTGAACACCGTCTCGCCCGTGTCGAGGTTGATCGTCACCCAGAACAGCCAGTCGCCGTCGGCCGGTGCGATCACGGCATCGATCGACGCCGCGCCGGGCGACGAGATGGGGGTGGGTGGCAGCCCCGTGAGCACCCGCAGGTTGTACGGGTTCGACGTGTCCGCCAGCTCGGTGACGGTCAGGTCCATCGCCGACTTGTTGAGGCCGTACGCCGTGGCCGTGTCGATCTGCAGCGGCATCTTCTTCGCCAGGCGGTTCTCGATGACCCGGGCCATCTTGGACCGGTCCTCGTCGCGGCTGGCCTCCTTCTCGATGAGCGAGGCCTTGATGAGCACCGCCTCCTGCTGGTCGGCGGCCACGCCCTTGGCGGCGAGCACCTCGAGGGTCTTGGACACCATCTGGGAGAGCACCGAGGCCGCGTTGGCCGTCGGGTCGATCTCGTAGGTCGCGGGGTAGAGCCAGCCCTCGACCTTGCCGCCCGCCTGGGCGGGCAGACCGATCGCGGCCGGGTTCGCGGCAGCCGCCTGCAGATCTGCCAGCGGGACCGTGGTCTTCTCCGAGACCTTCTGCAGGATCTGGGCGGCGGTGAGCCCTTCGGGGATCGTCACCTTGAGCGAGGCCTTGCTCGTCGGGCTCAGCAGCGCCGCGACGGCGTCGGACGCCTTCATCTGCAGCAGCAGGTTGTAGGTCCCCGGCTGGATCGACGCGGCCGCGGGGTTCGCCTTGTACGCCTTGGTGAACGCGCCGGTCGTGGCGACCACACCCGCGTCGTGCAGCGTCTTCGCCATGTCCGCACCGGTGTCACCCGAGTTGACGACGACCTGGACAGCCGGGCCGCCCGGCCCCGGGTAGTCCTGGACGGAGCCCGTGGTCGACCCCGGACGGAACAGGGTCCAGACGACGTACCCGGCACCGACAACCATGGTGAGGGCCACGATCAGCACCAGCAAGGAGCGGACCCGGTGCGGGCGCCGGTGCGGGTGTCCGACCGCGTCCGCGGCCGGCGGGAGCCCCGAGGCACCGTCACCACCCAGCAGCGCGAGCGGCAGCAGGGGGTCGGCCTCGACCGAGGTGGCGACGGGTGAATCCTCCGGGCCGGCTGACAGTGCGGCCCAGGACGGAGTCGCAGGGGTCCGGGTGGCGGCAGGGCCGAAGGTCTGCGCGGTGCCGGCGTGGACGGCCGGCGGCTCCTGCGCCATCGGCGTCGCGACGGGTGGCTGCGCCTCGGGCTGCCCGAACGCGGGGGCGGCGGACCAGCGGGGCCTGGCGGGCGGCAGCGACGAGGTCGTACCGGGCAGGGTCGTGCCGGGCAGCGTCGGGCTGGGCGGGGTCTGGCTGTGGGGCGCAGGGCTGGACGGTGCACGGCCCAGGTCCACGCTCTGCGGGACGACCGGGCCCTGCGGGACGACCGGACTCCACGGCGATCGGGCCGTCGGCGGCGGGGACGCCTGGTGCTGCACCTGCGGCACTGCCGCCGTGTGCGCACCGGGGGTGTGGTGGGTGGGATGACCGGCGCCGGGCTGGGTCCCCGGAACCTGCGGTGCGCCGTGCGCACCCTGGTGCGGCGTCGCTGACGCACCGTGGGCCTGCGCCTCGCGCAGCTCGCGCCGGGTCAACCTCCGGGTGGCTGAGGTCGCCGTCTCGGGCTCGACGATGTCGTCCCACGCGCTACCGGCGGGGCCGCCCTGCCGGCGCCCGTGCGTCTGGTCGTCGCTCACGTCGGTGTCACTCCTGTGTGCTCGTGTGCCTCCTGTGCGCGCCCCCGCTCGGCGCGGTGACGTGTCGGGTCGAACTCGACCTCTTCACCGGGGCGTCGCCCCGATGCACGTTCCGCATCCAACGCATCCTGCAGAATCACCACCGCGGCCGCCTGGTCGACGACCTGGCGGTGGTTCCTGGTCGACCTGCCGGCCGCCCGCAACGCCTGATGAGCGGTGACCGTGGACAGCCGCTCGTCGACAAGCCGCACCTGAACGGGCGCCACGGCCTGCGCAAGCTCACCAGCGTACGCGCGGACCGCAGCCGCGGAGGCGCCCTCACGGCCCGACAGGTGACGCGGAAGGCCGACGTACACGCAACCTGCACCGCGCTCGTGCGCTTCCTGCACGATCAGCGCCAACGAGGTGGCACGTGGCAGGGTCGCGACGGGGGTCGCGAGCATCCCGTCCGGGTCCGACGTCGCCAGGCCCACCCGGACGGAGCCGACGTCGACCCCGAGCCGTACCTCGCGCGGCGCCCCGAGGGGCCCGTCGTTCAGCGGGCCACCGCCGCTGTCACGGCGTCAAGCGCCTCCTCGACGGCGTCCACGCGCGTACCGCCGCCCTGCGCGACATCGTCCTTGCCACCGCCACCGCCGCCCAGCACACCGGACGCGATCCGCACGAGTGCGCCCGCGGCCAGGCCCGCACCGCGTGCCGCCCCGTTGGTGGCGACCACGATCGCGACCCGGTCGCCCACGGTGCCGGCCACCGCGACCACCGCCGGCGCGGACTCACCGAGCCGGGCCCGCACCTCGAGCGCGAGGGCGCGCAGATCGTCGGCCGTCGAGGCCTCCGCGGTGTGATGGGTCACCAGCCGGGTCCCGGCGTGGTCGACGGCCGAGGCGGCCAACGACGGCGCGAGCGCCAGCAGCTGCGCCTGGCGCATGGCCGCGAGATCGCGTTCGGCATCCTTCAACCGGCCCAGGAGGTTCGAGACCCGGTCGCCCAGCTCGTCCGGCCGTGCCCCGAGCAGACCCGACAGCTGGCCGACGAGCACCCGCTCGCGGGCGTGGTCGGCGTAGGCACCGTCACCGACCAGGGCATCGACCCGGCGCACACCCGATCCGATCGAGGCCTCACCCAGCACGGTCACCAAGCCGATCTCGCCCGAACGCTTGACGTGGGTCCCGGCGCACAGCTCCAGCGACCACCCGTCGCCGATCGACACGACGCGCACCTGGTTGCCGTACTTCTCGCCGAACAGGGCCATCGCACCCAGCTCACGGGCCTTGTCCAGCGCCATGATCTGGTCGGTGACCTCCAGGTCGTCCTGCATCCGCAGGTTGACCCGTTCCTCGATCTCGGCCATCGCCGAGGCGGGCACGGACTGACCGCGGCGGAAGTCGAACCGCAGCCGACTCGGTGCGTTCTCCGACCCGGCCTGCGTCGCATCCTTGCCGAGCGACTCCTGCAGCGCCTTGTGCAGCAGGTGCGTCGCCGTGTGGGCACGGGCGATCCGGCCGCGCCGCTCGGTGTCGATCGAGGCGAGGGTCGACTCGCCGACCGTGAGCGTGCCGTCGACCAGGCGGCCACGCTGCACGTTCATGCCCTTGATCGGCGCCTGGACGTCGTCCACCTCGACCTTGGCCCCGCCGCTGGCCAGGATCGTGCCCTGGTCGGCGAGCTGGCCGCCGGCCTCGGCATAGAACGGCGTCCGGTCGAGGATCACCTCGACGTTCGCGGGTGCCGTGGCCGCGGGCGCCGGGACGCCGTCGACCAGCAGGCCGACCACGGTCGCGGGGCTGGACGTCTGCCGGTACCCCAGGAACTGCACGGGTTCGGTGAGCTCGGCACGCAGCGACTCGTAGGCCGACAGGTCGGCGTGCCCGGTCTTCTTGGTGAGCGCATCGGCCCGGGCCCGCGACTTCTGCTCCCCCATCAGTCGACGGAACTCCGCCTCGTCCACGGCGACGCCCTGCTCGGCCGCCATCTCGAGCGTGAGGTCGATCGGGAAGCCGTAGGTGTCGTGCAGCGCGAACGCCTCGGACCCGCCGAGCACCGCGACGCCCTCGGGGCCGACCTGGTCGCGGACCCGGCGTACCGCGGTGTCCAGGATCGTCGTGCCGGCCGCCAGGGTGTGCAGGAAGGACTCCTCCTCCCCGTACGCGACCTGGGAGATCCGGTCGAAGTTCTCGGCCACGTTCGGGTAGGACGCGCTCATCGCGTCGCGGCTGGCCGGGAGCAGGTGCGGCAGCACGGCCTCCCCCACACCGAGCAGCCGCATCGAACGCACCGACCGGCGCAGCAGCCGGCGCAGCACGTAGCCGCGTCCTTCGTTGCCCGGGGTGACACCGTCGCCGATGAGCATGAGCGCGCTGCGCACGTGGTCGGCCACCACGCGGAACCGCACATCGTCCTCGCCGTCGGCGCCGTAGCGCCGGCCGGATGCCGCCTCGGCGGCCGCGATGACCGGGAACACCTCGTCGATCTCGTAGAAGTTCGGCTTGTCCTGCAGGACGAAGGCCAGCCGCTCGAGGCCGGCACCGGTGTCGATCGCCTTCTTGTCGAGCTCGCGCAGCAACGGGTAGTTCTTGCCGGTTCCCTCACCGCGCAGGAACTGGACGAACACGAGGTTCCAGATCTCCAGGTAGCGGTCGCCACCCGGGTCGACCGTGCCGCCCTCGGCCTCCGGACCGAAGGCGGGCCCGCGATCGATGTGGAACTCGGCGCACGGCCCAGCCGGCCCGGGCTGACCGGTGTCCCAGAAGATCTGCTCCCGCGGCAGCCGGACGATCTGACGGCGGTCGATGCCCACCCGCTGCAGCGCGTCGAGGGACTCGGCGTCCTCGTCCCAGATCGTCACCCAGAGCTTGTCGCCGTCGAGCCCGTAGCCGCCGGCGTCCTGCTGACCGGTGAGCAGGTCCCAGGCAAACTCGATGGCACCGGTCTTGAAGTAGTCGCCGAACGAGAAGTTGCCGTTCATCTGGAAGAACGTGCCGTGCCGCGTGGTGCGCCCGACGTTCTCGATGTCGTTGGTGCGGATGCACTTCTGCACGCTCGCCACCCGCGGCCATGGTGCGGTCTGGGTCCCGAGGATGTACGGGATGAACGGGACCATGCCGGCGATCGTGAACAGGATCGAGGGGTCCGGCGAGATGAGCGGCACGGACGGGACGAGCGCGTGGTCCTTGCTCGCGAAGTAGTCCAGCCAGCGCTGGCGGATGTCGGCGGTACGCATCGGGGGTCCTCGTGGTTCGCGGTGACGCGGGGCAGGGTCAGGGTCTAGAAGGCGTAGCCGTCGTCGTCGTCGGGGTCCTCGGTGGGCTGGTCCGACCAGTCCTGAGAGATCCGCCGGGACCAGCGGTCCTCGGATGCGCGACGACCGCGCAGGGCATCTCGGGCAGCGGCGCCGTCGGCCGCCAGCGTGCTCGGGTCGCGGTCGCCGATCAGCGCCGACATGAGCTCGGACTCCTTGGCGGCCCAGCCGGCCTCGAACTCAGAGCGGGCGTGGCGCAGCACCTTCGCCACGGACAGGGCCGTGTCGACGGCTCCGGTGGCAGGTTCGGGGACGACCTGGGTCATCCACTCCCGTCCCCGGCGGATGACGAGCACGGTGAGTCCGACCCCGACCCCGACCCACAGCAGCCGGCGCATCAGCGAGCCCCGCCGCCCAGGACCCGACGCACCCCCGCGCTGAACGCGGCGATCTTGAGCATCGGGCGTCCGACGGTCGCC
>JAHIJU010000283.1 GCA_018898235.1 Actinomycetota bacterium
CGACGAAAGACCCAGGGCGTTTGCGAGGATGGGGGCATGGTCGCCACGACGGTCCACCTCCTGCGCCACGGCGAGGTCCACAATCCTGCGGGCGTGCTCTACGGACGGCTGCCCGGATACCCGCTGAGCGAGCTCGGCCAGGCGATGGCCGAGCTGGTGGCCGCCGATCTGGCGGGGCAGGAGGGCGGCCGCCGCTACGACCTGGTCGCGGTGATCGCCTCACCGTTGCGGCGGGCCCAGCAGACGGCGGCGCCGATCGCCGCGGAGTTCGGGCTCGAGGTCGGGGTGGACGAGCGCGTCATCGAGGCCGCGAACCACTTCGAGGGCATGAAGTTCGGCGTCGGGGCGGGTTCGCTGCTCAACCCGCGGCACTGGCCGTACCTGCGCAACCCGATGCGCCCGTCCTGGGGTGAGCCCTACGCGGAGCAGGTCGCCCGGATGCGCGCGGCGGTGCACGCCGCGCGCCGCCTCGGACGCGGGCACGAGGTGGTGCTGGTGAGCCACCAGCTGCCGATCTGGGTGACCCGGCTGGCGGCCGAACGGCGCCCGCTGTGGCACGACCCCAGACACCGCCAGTGCTCGCTCGCCTCGCTCACCTCGCTGCGGTTCGAGGACAACACGCTGATCGGCGTCGGCTACCGGGAACCGGCGGCCGCCCTGCTGCTCGGTGCGAGCGCGGTGCCCGGCGCATGACCGGGGTGAGGGTGGTCGCGGCGGCGGTGCTCACGATCGGGCTGCTGGCCGGGTGCAGCGTGGGCAGCACCCCGTCGGGCGCCGGCACCGGCGCCGCCACGCAGGACGGCTACACCTCGACGGACGGGACGACGACCACCTGGGCGGTCGGTCACCGCACGGGTCCGCTGCAGGTGACCGGCACCGACTTCGACGGCCAGGCGCAGGACACCGCGTCCTGGCTCGGCGATGTCGTCGTGGTCAACACCTGGTACGCGGGGTGCCCGCCGTGCCGTGCCGAGGCCGCCGACCTGGCCGCCGTCGCGCGGGACTTCGCCGAGCGCGGCGTGCACGTGCTCGGCATCAACTCGGTCGACGACGCCGGGAGCGCCCAGGCCTTCCAACGGTCGTTCGAGGTGCCGTACCCCTCGGTCCAGGACACCGGCGGCACCGCCGTCGCCGCGCTCCAGGGGGTGATCCCGGTGAACGCGACCCCCACCACGGTCGTGCTCGACCGCGAGGGTCGGGTCTACGCCCGCATCCTCGGTGCCGTCGATGCCGGCACGCTGCGTGCGCTGGTGCAGGACGCACTCGCCGGACCCACGCCCGGTCCGACCCCGTGATCGCCTCGGCCGCGCAGGCAGTGGCCTCGGGATCGCTGCTGCTCGCGCTCCCCGTCGCGCTGCTCGCCGGCCTCGTCTCGTTCGCCTCGCCGTGCGTGCTGCCGCTGGTCCCGGGGTACCTCGGCTACCTCGGCGGGATGGGCGCCAGCGGGATGGGCGCCAGCGGGGGCGGAGCCAGCAGACAGGGGGCTAGCACGCAGGAGACCGGCGGGGCCGCAGCGCGGGGCGCGGGCGTGGCCGGGCTCCCCAGCGCGGTCGGGGTGGTGCCGGTGCGCCGCGCCGCCGAACCCGCCAGCCCGCAGCAGGAGCGTCGTCGTCTGCTGCTCGGTGTCGCCCTGTTCGTCGCAGGATTCTCGTCGGTGTTCGTGGTGCTGGGCGTGCTCGCCGGGAGTCTCGGCGTGGTCGTCGCCCGCTGGCAGGACCCGATCACCCGGGTGCTCGGCGTGCTCGTCGTGCTGCTCGGGCTGGCGTTCGTCGGGCTCGTGCCGGCGCTGTCCGCCGAGCGCCGGCTGGAGCTGGCCCCGCGTGCCGGGCTGTGGGGTGCGCCGTTGCTGGGGATCACGTTCGGTCTGGGGTGGACCCCGTGCATCGGGCCGACCCTTGCCGCGATCCTCACCCTCGCCCTGTCCGACGGCTCGGCCGCACGCGGCGGGCTGCTGGCGGCCGTGTTCTGCCTCGGGCTCGGTCTGCCCTTCCTCGCCCTGGCGCTCGGGCTGACCCGGTCCCGTCGGGCCACCGACTGGTTGCGGCGCCACCGGCTCGCCGTCCAGCGCGCGGGCGGCGGGCTGCTCGTGCTGCTCGGCCTGGCGATGGTGACCGGGCTGTGGGGCGGCCTCGCGTCCCGGCTGCAGGCCCTGCTCACGTACGTTCCGGTGCTGTGAACGCCACGCGACGGCCCGAGGGGCTGGACGACGCCTTCCTCGACGGCCCGACGCAGGCCGCGCCCCCCGCCATCGGCGTGGTGGGGTGGCTGCGCTGGGCCTGGCGCCAGCTCACGAGCATGCGGGTGGCACTGCTGCTGCTCATGCTGCTGGCGGTGGCCGCGGTGCCGGGCACGATGGTCCCGCAGCGGGCGCAGAGCCCGGAGAAGGTGACCGCGTTCCTGCAGACCCACACGACGGCGGGTCCGTGGCTGGACCGGCTCGGCTTCTTCTCCGTCTACACCTCGGTGTGGTTCTCGGCGATCTACCTGCTGCTGTTCATCTCGTTGGTGGGCTGCATCGTGCCGCGGGTGCGGTTGCACGCCGGCGCCCTGCGTGGTCGGCCGCCGCGCACGCCCGCCCGGTTCGGTCGGTTCCCGGCTCAGGGCACGGGAGCGAGCCCCGATGCGCCGCAGACCGTCGTCGAGCGGGCGGCGGCCGTGCTGCGGGCACCGCACCGCATCCCGTTCGTGCGGTCCTACCGGGTCGACGTGCACGACGAGGGCGCCGGCACCTGGTCCGTCTCGGCCGAACGCGGCTACCTGCGCGAGACCGGGAACCTGGTGTTCCACCTGGCGCTCGTCGGACTGCTCGTCGCCATCGCCACCGGTCAGCTGCTGCACTACCGCGGGCAGGTGCTGGTGGTGACCGGGCACGGGTTCGCCAACGCCCAGGCGCAGTACGACACCTTCGAGTCCGGCTCGGCCTTCGACCCGGCCTCTCTCGTGCCGTTCACGCTGGGGCTGGACTCGTTCGAGTCGGTCTTCGACCCGCAGACCCTGGCGGCACGTGACTTCACGGCGAACGTCACCCTGACCGAACCGGGTGGGGCAGGCCAGGCAAGCACCATCAAGGTCAACCACCCGCTCACCGCGGGGGGCGCGCTGGTCTATCTGCAGGGCAACGGGTACGCGCCCGATCTGCAGGTCACCGACGCTGCCGGCGAGGTCGCGTTCTCCGGCCCCGTGCCGTTCCTGCCGCAGGACTCCGTCTACACCTCACGGGGGGTCGTCAAGGTGCCGGACGTGTCCGGCGGGCAGGCGCAGATCGGGATCTCCGGCTTCCTGCTGCCGTCGGCCGTCCAGATGGGCGAGACGACGTGGCGGTCGGTGAGCCCGCAGCCCGACGATCCGCTGCTGGTGCTCGCCGTCTGGTCCGGGGACCTCGGGCTGGACACCGGGGTGCCGCAGAACGTCTACACGCTCGACACGGCGGGTCTGGTCCAGTCGGTGACGGCCGCGGGTGCGCCCGTGACGGTGTACCTGCGACCGGGGGACACGGTCGAGCTGCCCGACGGCCTGGGCGCGATCACGTTCAAGGACCTGCCGCGGTACGTCGCGCTGGACCTGAGGTACGACCCGGCCACGGGCTGGGTGCTGACGTTCGCCCTGGTGGCGCTCGCGGGCCTGGCTGCATCGCTGTTCGCGCCGCGCCGTCGGCTCTGGCTACGGGCCGGCCCGGCGACAGACCGGGACCAAGGTCCTACAGTGGTCACCGCCGCGGGCCTGGCCCGGGGTGACGACCTCGGCCTGGACGACGAGCTGGACCGGGTGCTGGCGGCCACCCTCGGCCGCGCACCCACCGGCCCGGACGACCCGCCCGCCGGGACGTCCGACGAGGTGAGCTCCCAGGAGGCCCGAGGATGAGCGCAGCGGACCTGTCCACGCTGCTCGTGTGGTTCGCGACGACGGCGTTCACGATCACGCTGCTCGCCTGGACGCTCGATCTGGCCCGCATCGCCGAACGGTCGGCCGCACGTCGACCGGCGGTGGCCCCTGCCGCCGTGCCGGTGGGAGCCGCGGTCGGCCTCGGCGGTACCTCACCGACGGACGACCCGGCCGCGGGTGGCGACCGGCGCGCGGACCGTTCGCCGTTCCGGTCGGCCCGTGCCGAGGGCATCGGCCGCTCGACGAACGTGCTGGGAGTGGCGCTGCTGCTCGCCGGGATCGCGTTGCGGGGCGTGGCCGCCGGGCGGTGGCCCACGGCGAACATGTACGAGTTCACGCTGGTCGGTGTGGTCGTGGCGATGGGGGTGCTCGCCGTCGTCCAGCGCCGCCGGGCGCTGCCGTTCATCGCCGTCGTGGTCTCGGGGATCTCGGTGCTGTCCCTGGCGCTCGCCCTCCTGGTGTTCTACGTCCAGGCCGAGGCGGTGCAGCCGGCGCTGCAGAGCTACTGGCTGGTGCTGCACGTCGGCGTCGCGATCATCGCGACCGGGGTGTTCACCGTCGGCTTCGCCTCCTCGGTGCTCCAGGTGCTGCGCGAGTCCCGCGAGACCGACCGGTCGCACCTGGACGGGAGCTGGGGCCGCGTGGACCCGCTGCGTCGCGCGCTGTCCGGCTGGAAGGTCACCGGGCGGCGCTTCGCATGGCTCGAGCAGGTCCCGGACGCCCGGTCGCTGGAGTCGCTCACCTTCCGGCTGCACTCGATCGGGTTCGTGCTGTGGACCTTCACGCTGATCGGCGGCGCGATCTGGGCCGAGCACGCCTGGGGTCGCTACTGGGGCTGGGACCCCAAGGAGGTCGGCACCTTCGTCGCCTGGGTGGTCTACGCGGCCTACCTGCACGCCCGCACCACCCGCGGGTGGAGCGGGCGGCGCGCGGCCTACATCGTGTGGGTCGGCTACGCCGTGGTGCTCGCGAACTTCACGGTGATCAACCTCGTCGTGACGGGCAAGCACTCCTACTCCGGGCTGGGGTAGGCCGCCCGGCGGTCAGTCGAACGGGTCGACCAGTCCGCGCTGCACGGCGCGCACCAGCCGCGGTGGCACCAGCGCGCGCTGACCGGCCACCACGAGTGGCACCAGGACCGGGGTCTCGGCCTTCCACTGTGCGCGCCGTGAGCGGGTGCGCGAGCGTGACGTCTTCCGCTTGGGGACCGCCATCAGCCCTGCCGTCCCTTCCAGCGTGGGTTCGCCTTGTTGATGACGAAGACCTTGCCGCGGCGGCGCACGACGATCGAGCCGGGCTTCTTCTTCAGCGAGGCGAGCGAGGCACGGACCTTCATCGGGACTCCTCGGTCGTGGGTGTCGCGACGCCGTAGCGTCGGCGGAACTTCTCGACGCGTCCGGCGGTGTCGAGCACCGTGGCCCGGCCGGTCCAGAACGGGTGCGAGGCGCTCGAGACGTCGACGTCGACGACGGGGTAGGTGCGGCCGTCGGTCCACTCGATGGTGCGGGCGGAGGTGGCGGTGGACCGGGTGAGGAACGCGAAGTCGGCGGAGGCGTCGCGGAACACCACCGGGTGGTAGTCGGGGTGGATGCCCTTCTTCATGGCCGCCTCACCAGCTCGACTTCGTGACGCCGGGCAGCTCGCCACGCAGGGCCATCTGGCGCATCCGGATGCGGGACAACCCGAAGGTGCGCAGGTGGCCGCGCGGTCGTCCGTCGACCACGTCGCGGTTGCGCACGCGCGTGGGGCTGGCGTTGCGCGGCAGGGCGTGCAGCGCCGCCATCGCCTCGGTCCGGGCCTGGGGGCTCAGGTGCGGGGCGACGCTCGCGGCCTTGAGCTCGGCGCGCCGGTCGGCGTACCGGGCGACGAGCTCGCGGCGCTGCTCGTTCTTGGCGACCTTGCTGGCCTTGGCCATCTCAGCGCTCCTCCTTGAAGTCGATGTGCCGGTGGATGACGGGGTCGTACTTGCGCAGCACGAGCCGATCGGGGTCGTTGCGGCGGTTCTTGCGGGTGATGTACGTGAACCCGGTGCCGGCGGTGGACCGCAGCGTGATCTTGGGGCGCAGGTCCTGGGTGCGAGCCATCAGAGCCGCTCCCCGCGGGCCTGGATCTGGGCGACCACCGCGTCGATGCCCAGCCGGTCGATGGTCTTGATGCCGCGCGCCGACACGGTGAGCCGCACGTGCCTGCGCAGCGAGGGGACCCAGTACCGCTTGTGCTGGACGTTGGGGTCGAAGCGTCGTCG
>JAHIJU010000284.1 GCA_018898235.1 Actinomycetota bacterium
CACCTTGTGCAGTGCCACGATGATCTGCTTGATCCGCGGGTGGTCGGGGGCGACGCCGTAACGCACCAGCCCGTACGGCGCCGGCAGCCGTTCGATCAGGTCGATCGACACGTCCGGGACGGACTTGGACAGGATGTCGGAGGCGTAGGTGCCGGCCGGACCGGCGCCGACGACGGCGACACGCAGGGCGCTGCTCACAGGTGGACGGCCTTCGATGCTCGACGGGGCGCTCGACGGGGGCTGGTGGCACCCCGCCACGGGATCGCCGTCCATCCTAGAGCGCCCACGGCGGGTGGCCCGCGGCGGTCGGCTACCGTGCAGCCGTGACCGGCGCCCCGAGCTCCCCCGAGCGTTCGGGTGTCGCGCTCGGGCTCACCGCCTACGGGCTGTGGGGGCTGCTGCCGCTGTACTTCCCGCTGATGGCCCCGGCCGGTCCCGTCGAGGTCATCGGGCACCGGGTCGTCTGGTCGCTCGTCCTGTGCCTCGTCATCCTCGTGGCGACGCGCTCCTGGCGTGCATTCACCGCCGTGCTCGCCGACCGGCGCGCCATGGTCGTGCTCGCGGTGGCCTCGGTGCTGCTCGCGACGAACTGGCTGACCTTCGTGATCGGCGTGACGAGCGGGCACACGGTCGACGCCGCGCTCGGGTACTTCATCAACCCGTTGGTGGTGGTGGGGCTGGCCGTCGGCGTGCTGCACGAGAAGCTGCGCCGGACCCAGTGGGCAGCGCTCGGCCTGGGTGCCGGGGCGGTGGTGGTCATCTCGGTCGGCAACGGGTCGGTCCCCTGGATCGGGCTCACGGTCGCTGTGACGTTCGCGGGCTACGGCCTGCTCAAGAACCGGATGGGCCGGACGGTCGCGGCGACCCCCGGGCTGGCGGCCGAGACCCTCGTGCTCACACCTGTGGCCCTCGGCTACCTCGGCTGGCTCCAGGTCACGGGAGCCGGGTCGTTCACCGACCACGGGGGTTGGCACCTCGCGGCGCTCATCAGCCTCGGGGTGGTCACGACCGTCCCGCTGCTCGCGTTCAACGCCGCTGCGCGTCGCCTCCCGCTCTCGGTGGTGGGGCTGCTGCAGTACGTGACGCCGCTCATGCACCTGGCGATCGGCGTCCTCGTGCAGCACGAGCCGATGCCGGCCGCACGGTGGTGGGGTTTCGGGCTGGTCTGGGTGGCCGTCGCCCTGCTCGTGGTCGACGGGCTGCGCGCATCGCACCAGGTCCGGTCGGCACGGGTCGCGGACGCGGTCTGACCCTCAGACGATCGCCGAGACCCGCACCGTCCGGTCGCCGAGCTTGAGCTGCCAGCCGGCCCCGATGACCGCCCGCACACCGGGCGCCAGCACCGCCACCGCCCCCGTCGGGTCCTGGAGCACCGTGCCGTTCGTCGAACCTGGGTCGCTCACCCACAGGAGCGCACCACCCTGCTCCGGGCCGAAGAGCAGGTGCAGCCGCGACAGCGCACGCTCGGGGTCCTCCAACGCCACCTGGTGGTGGGCGCCACGCCCTGAGGTGTGCGCCGGATCGCGCCCGATGGCTCCGTCTCCGACGACGTCGATCACCTCACCCGTGTCGAACTCGAGGCGCAGCCACGCCTCGGGCAAGAGCTCGACCTTGCGCTCGACGGTCAGGCGCGTGAGCTCGACCTCGTCGGGCAACCGCGCACTCGACGGCGGGCCGGCGGGCGCGGGCTCCGGCCCGGGCTCGGGCACGGGCTCCGGCGCGGCGGACGGCGGCGGGACGGCCGACAGCATCTGGGTCTGCGCGTCCCCGGCGCGCCGGTCGACCAGGGATGCCTCTGCCGCACCCGGCGGGTCGGCCACCAGCTGCGGATCAGCTCCGGGCCCTTCGTCGCTTCCTGGGGCCAAGGCGCTGGACGGTGAGACCGGGGCGGACGGCGTGGTCGGGGCCGACACCGTGGTCGCGGCGGACGGCGTGGTCGGGGCGGACGGCGGACCGGGCTGCGCGGGCAACGGCGCAGGGAGCGAGCCGGGCCATCGCGCCGCATCGCCCGTGCGGTGCGACCGGTCGTCGCGGCCCGGGACGGCCCAGGCGAGCAGCACCATCGTGCCGGCGATCTTGTCGTGCCAACCCCGGCGCGCCGGCGACTGGTCCCACGCCCCCGACCCCGCCACGACGTAGGCACCCACCCCGGCGAGCAGCGAACCCACCGCCAGCACGAGGTCGCGGACCAGGATCGCGATCAGGCCGCCGGGCAGCCCGGTGCGGGCACCTACGGTCCGGATGCCGGTCAGCGCCCCGCCCAGGGTCGCACCGGTCACTGCCTCGGCGACGAGCTGAGCGGCGAGGATCAGCGCGCTCAGACCGAGCACCGCCAGCAGCAGGGCCGGACCGGTCGCCAGTCCGGCGCCGAGCCACCCGACGATGCCCAGGACCACGAGCAGGCCACCGGCCACCTGATCGAGCAGCAGCGCGACGAGCCGCCGGCCCACCGGCGCCACCGCCCCGGGGACGACGGGAGCCGTTCCTTCGGCATCCACCACGGCGGTGTGCCGTCGCCGCACCACCTGGGACGGCAACCCCGCCCGGTCGATCACGTGACCGCAGGCGGCGCACCGCGTGGCGTCGGCGTCCAGCCGGTGCCCGCACTGCACGCAGACCGTCACCGTGGTCGCACCTGCCGTTCCCATCGCAGACCCCCGCATCGTCCGGCGGTCGACAGTCCACCGCCCCTGCGGAGGTGATCGGTCGATCGACGGCGTCGCATGAGTCCGAGCGGGTGCCGACTCAGCCGGCGCGGACCACGAGCGCCCGGGCGAACGCCACCAGGGCTTCCTTCGCGGGGCCTGCCGGCAGCGGCGCGAGGTCGGCCACCGCCTCGTCCGCCAGCTCGAGCGCACGCAACCGGGTCGCCTCGGCGACGGGGTGGGCGCGCAACGCTGCGACCGCGCGGTCCAGCACGGCGTCGTCGGACAGGTCACCGTCGAGCAGCGCGAGCAGCTCCCCGTCACCCGGGAGCCCAGCACCGGAGGCGACCTGGGCCCGGAGCAGCAGCACGGGCATCGTCGGGACGCCCTCGCGCAGATCGGTCCCGGGAGTCTTGCCGGTCACGGCACCCTCGGAGGCCAGGTCGAGGTAGTCGTCGGCGATCTGGAACGCGATCCCGACCCGCTCCCCGAACCTCGCCACCAGCTCGACCACGTCTTGCGAGCAGCCCGCGAACATGGCCCCGTACCGGGCCGAGGTGCCCACCAGGGAGGCCGTCTTGTCGGCCAGCACCATGAGGTAGTGGGCCGTCGGGTCATCCTGCGGGGCGGGTCCGACGGTCTCGGCCAGCTGCCCCAGGCACAGCCGCTCGAAGGTCTCCGCGTGGATCAGGACGGCGTCCGGCCCCAGCGAGGCGACCGTGGCCGAGGCGCGGGCGAACAGCAGGTCGCCCGTCAGGATGGCGACGGTGTTGCCCCAGACCTCGTGCGCCGACGGCGCCCCGCGCCGCATCGGCGCCGAGTCCATCACGTCGTCGTGGTACAGCGAGGCCAGGTGGGTGAGCTCGACCGCGACGGCGGCCTCGACCACCTCGGGCGGGCTCTGCGTCCCGAGCTCGGCGGTCAACAGCGTGAGCAGCGGCCTGATCCGCTTGCCGCCGGCGTTCACCAGGTGGCGTGAGACATCGTCCGCGAGACGGTCGGCCTGGCTCACCGCACGCCGCAGCCGCTCCTCGACGACAGCCAGCCGCTCCTCCAGACGCCTCGCAAGGGCGGGGTCGGTCAGCGGGATCGTCGTCGTGGGGCTCACGGGATGAACCTAGCGGCCCCCCGACGGCGACGCCGAACCGACCAGGTGAGGGCCGTGGCCCGCCGACCGGTCACGGCAGGTACGTCGCGACCTGGTTGATGGCGTCGAGCACGACGCCCGGAACGATCCCGAGCACGAGGGTGAGCACCGCGCAGATCGCGATCGACACGGTGGCCAGGCCGGTCGGGCGCACCACCGTGGCCGTGACGACCCGGGCGGGTGCGGCCTCCAGCAGCGTCGCTGTCCCGCTGCCGGCAGCGGCGAGCTCCTCCTGGCCCGAGTCGGGGATCGGCTCGGACGCCGGGAAGAACATGAG
>JAHIJU010000285.1 GCA_018898235.1 Actinomycetota bacterium
GGTGCCGGGGGCGTCCTCGAGCAGCACGTGCCCCTCGGCGAGCATCGCGGTCAGCACCAGACGGACCGCGTGGTCCTTCCCGAGCAGGACCTGGGAGACGTTGGCCACCAGCGCGTCGAAGGTGTGCGCGAACCATGTGCACTGCTCGGGGGTCAGCGGCGCTGCTCCTCGTTCATGGTGTGTTCACGCTGGTCGTCGCCCACGTACCGGCAAGGCCGGCCGAGGACACGGCGCGCACCCGCACGCCAAGAGTGGTACCCGTACCTATCGACCCCAGGTGGGTCGGATCGAGCCGCGCGACCTGTGGCTTCGCCAGCAGCGTCCACGGACCGCCCCCGTCCTGGGCCTCGACCTCGTAGTGGTCCACGTCCCCGCCGACCGCCTGCCACCCGGCGTCCAGCACCACATCGGCCGACGACCCGGAGGCGTTCGCCACCAGCCCCTGCACCTGATCGGGGCTCGTGGCCCGCCAGGTCACCTCACCGGTGCCAGCCGCACCCGGACCGACCTCCGAGCGGGCCGTGACAACGGCCGTGAAGGTCACGGCGTCCTTGCCCTTGGTCACCGAACCGGCCACCGAGAAGGTCGCCGAGGTCCCGGACACGGTCACCGTGCCCACCTCCTGACCACCCGCGGTGAGCGTCACGACGTAGTCGCCGGCCGCGCCCTGGCCCCAGTCCCCCGGCGCCTGCCACGCGACCGTGACCTCGCTCACCAGGCCCGCGGTCACGGCCGACACCCGGACATCGACGGCCTGAGCCTGGCTGGGGACCGTGAGCGGGGTGGGCGAGCTCGTGGCGGCGACCGCCTGGCCGCACCCGGCCACGTTGCACGCCTGCACTCCGACCGCCACGTCCCGCCCACCCGGCAGACCGCCGATCGTGGCCGAGGTCACGTCGCCCGCATCGACGCTCACACCGTTGTAGGTGAGCCGGTAGGTGGTGATCGGTGAACCGTTCGGGTCGGCCGCGCGCCAGCTCACCTGCGCCGTCGCCTGGCCCGGCGGGCTCGACGTCTGCGAACCGGCCACAGCCAGGTGCGACACCGACCCCGGGACGCCGAAGGCGGAGGCGGAGGCGGTGGCAGCGGGCGAGGTGCCCCGGGCGTTGGTGGCGACCAGCGAGAACGTGTACGGCACCCCGTTCGCGGCACCGACCAGCGCGTAGCTCGTGGCATCACCGGCCAGCTGCTCGGTCGCGTTCAGCCCGCCGCCGGTGATGGTGAGCGCGTAGCCCAGCAACGGTGAACCGTTCGTCGACGGTGCGACCCAGGCGACCGCGATCTGCCCCCGGCGGGGGTGTCGACGCGGGACGCCGTCAGCGACTGCGGCGCGGCCGGCACGGCCGACGGCACGACCGCGCCCGACCAGGCACTCCAGGGGCCCGGGTCCGGCGAGCGGTTGGCGGCCCGCACCCGCACGCTGTACGCCTGACCGTTGACCAGACCGGTGAACGTCGCCGATGTGCTGGTGGTCTGCTGCACCGCCGGGTCGCTCGCACTCGCCGGGGCCGGGGAGATCTCGACCTGGTACGAGACGATCGCCGAGCCGTGGTTCGCCGGTGCCTGCCAGGTTGCGCCCACCGTGCCGTCGCCCGAGGTCACCGTCGGCGCAGCGGGCGGGTCCGGGACGGCGTCCGGGCGGGCCGAGGCCGAGGCCGGGCTCGCCGGGGACCACCCGACGGCGTTCTGGGCCGCCACGGTGAACGTGTAGTCGGTGCCGTTGGTCAGGCCCGTGATCGTGCACACCGTCGTGACGCACGTCGTGCTCGCACCACCGGGCTCGGCCACGACCCGGTAGCCGAGGATCGGCGAGCCGCCGTCACCCGGTGCGGTCCAGGCCAGCACGACGGCCTGGTCACGCACCTCCTCGGCGCGCGGTGCGGCGGGGGCGTCAGGCAGCGTGCTCACCCGCAGCGACACGCGACCCTCGATCTCACGGTCCGGGTCGCGCGTCATGTCACGGACGCGGTACTGGGTGACCATGACACCGGTGAACCCCACGGCGGGCCGCACCGAGACCGTGCTCCCGTTCGTGGTCGCCGTCCCCGCACCGACCGTCTCGACCGTGGTCGACACGACGGTCAACGAACCGCCCTGGTCGAC
>JAHIJU010000286.1 GCA_018898235.1 Actinomycetota bacterium
AGACCATCGTGCGGATGAAGGCCCGGCTGTGGTTCGTGCACCGCGGCATGGAGAAGCTGTTCGAGGGCCGCACCCCGGCCGAGGGCATCGAGCTGGCCGAGAGGATCAGCGGCGACACGTCCGTCGGCCACACGCTCGGCTACGCGATGGCCGTCGAGGCCGCGCTCGGCGTCCGACCGTCCGAGGCGGACGTGCTGGTGCGGGCCATGCTGCTGGAGCTCGAGCGGGTGCACAACCACGTGAGCGACCTGGGCGCGATCTGCAACGACGTCGGCTTCGGCATCGTGCACCAGCACACCCAGCGGCTGCGCGAACAGCTGCTGCGGGCCAACCGCCAGATCACCGGGCACCGGCTGCTGCGCGGCGCGATCGGTATCGGCGGCGCCCGGGTGCGTGCCCTGCCCGATGTGGCGGCGCTGGCCGCCGTCGGTGACCAGGTGGGTGAGCTGGTGCAGATCGCCCTCGGGAGCTCGGTGCTGGTCGACCGGTTCACCGGCACGGCCGTGCTCGCCGACGAGGAGGCGAGGGCGATGGGCGTGCTCGGCTACGTCGCCCGCGCCAGCGGTCTGGACATCGACGCCCGGCGCGACCACCCGTGGGTCGACCTCGGTCCGGGATTCGCCGTCCCCACCGGCAGCAGCGGTGACGTCCTCGCCCGGTTCACCCAGCGCGTCGACGAGCTCGCGGTGTCGCTGACCGTCGTGGCGCACCTCGTCGAACGGCTCGACGGGCGCCTCGGCGCCGGTCCGGCTGCCGATCTGCGGATGACCGACGGAGCCGGCAGCGCCCTCGTCGAGGCCTGGCGCGGCACTGCGTGCCACCGCGTCGAGCTGGCGCACGGCCGGCTGAGCCGGGTCGCGGTCGTGGACCCGTCGTTCTTCACCTGGCCCGCGCTGCCGGTCGCGCTGGCCGACACGATCGTCCCGGACTTCCCGCTGGCCAACAAGAGCTTCAACCAGTCGTACGCCGGCAACGACCTGTAGCCGACGCCCGTTAGGCTCGCGAGCCGTGACCCGCCTGCTGCTCGCCTCCGCCTCCCCCGCCCGCCTGGCCACCTTGCGCAGCGCCGGGTTCGACCCGCTGGTCCGGGTCTCGGACGTCGACGAGCCGGCCGTCCTGGCGGCGGCCGCCGAGCGCCTGGGCGCCTTCGACGTGGCCGATGCGGTGCTGCTGCTCGCCCAGGCCAAGGCCCTGGACGTGGCCGCCGCCGTGGAGGCTGAGGGTGCGGGTGACGACCTCCTGGTGCTGGGCTGCGACTCCTTGCTGGAGCTCGACGGCGAACCGTTCGGCAAACCGGTCGACGCGGCACAGGCCACGGCACGCTGGCGCACGATGCGCGGTCGGATCGGCGTGCTGCACACCGGGCACTGGCTCGTCGACACCCGGCCGACCGACCCGGACGGCCCGGGGTCGGGGGCGACGCTCGGCGCCACCGCCTCGACCCGCGTGCACTTCGCCGACGTGTCCGATGCGGAGATCGACGCCTACGTCGCGACCGGTGAGCCCCTCGCGGTGGCCGGGGCGTTCACGCTCGACGGCTGGGGCGGCCCGTTCGTCGAAGGCGTGGAGGGCGATCCGCACGCGGTGGTCGGTGTCTCGCTCCCGCTGCTGCGCGCACTGCTCGGTGAGGTCGGCGTGAGCGTGCCGGAGCTGTGGCGTCAGGCGTGACCGCGCCCGCCGCCGTCACGGCGAGCGCCGCCCGGCACCGCTGAGGATTCCTCCAACAGCCATGGCCGGGGGCTTGGCCCTGACCACAGTCTTGGAATCCGGGCCACCGTGCCCTCGACGGCCGGTGCGCGCCGCGCGTTACGGTGAGCCGTGCCCGCCCTGACCAAGGTCCTTGTCGCCAACCGCGGCGAGATCGCCGTCCGCATCGTCCGGGCCTGCGCCGACGCCGGTCTGGCCTCGGTCGCGGTCTACGCCGACCCCGATCGGACGGCCCTGCACGTCCGGCTGGCCGACGAGGCGTACGCGCTCGGCGGTGCCCGCGCGGCCGAGACGTACCTCGACATCGCCAAGCTGCTCGACGTCGCCCGTCGCGCCGGTGCCGATGCCGTGCACCCCGGCTACGGCTTCCTCGCCGAGAACGCTGCCTTCGCCCAGGCCGTGATCGACGCCGGGCTGGTGTGGATCGGCCCGCCGCCGGCTGCCATCGAGGCACTGGGCGACAAGGTGAGCGCGCGGCACATCGCCCATCGTGCGGGCGCGCCGCTGGTGCCGGGCACGTCCGACCCGGTGGCCGGCGCCGCGCAGGTGCACGAGTTCGTGGCCGAGCACGGGCTGCCGGTGGCGATCAAGGCGGCCTTCGGCGGCGGTGGCCGCGGGCTGAAGGTGGTGCGGGACGCCGCCGACATCGACGAGCTGTTCGACTCGGCGGTCCGTGAGGCGACGGCGGCGTTCGGCCGCGGCGAGTGCTTCGTCGAGCGCTACGTCGACCGGCCGCGCCACGTGGAGACCCAGTGCCTGGCCGATGCCTACGGCACGGTCGTCGTCGTCTCGACCCGGGACTGCTCGTTGCAGCGCCGCCACCAGAAGCTCGTCGAGGAGGCACCGGCCCCGTTCCTCACGCAGGCCCAGCACACCCAGCTGGTCGAGGCGTCGGTGGCCATCCTGCGTGAGGCGCACTACGTCGGCGCGGGCACCTGCGAGTTCCTGCTGGGCGCCGACGGCACGATCTCGTTCCTCGAGGTCAACACCCGGCTGCAGGTCGAGCACCCCGTGACCGAGGAGGTCAGCGGGGTCGACCTGGTCCGCGAGCAGCTGCGGATCGCGGCCGGTGAACCGCTCGGCTACGACGCGGTCGCCTCCCGCGGCCACTCGATCGAGTTCCGGATCAACGGTGAGGACCCGGCGGCGGGGTTCCTGCCGACGCCCGGTCGCATCACCACGCTGCGGCTGCCGTCGGGTCCGGGGGTGCGCGTCGACTCCGGTGTGGTCGAGGGCGACACCGTCTCGGGGGCGTTCGACTCCCTGCTGCTCAAGCTGATCGTGACGGGCGCGACCCGCCGTCAGGCCATCGAGCGGGCCCGCCGTGCCCTGGCGGAGCTGACCGTCGAGGGCATGGCCACCGTGGTGCCGTTCCACCGTGCGCTGCTCACCGAACCGGCGTTCGTCCCGGCGCACGACGACGAGCCGTTCACCGTGCACACCCGGTGGATCGAGACCGAGTTCGCCGACCGGCTGGCGGCGCTGGCCCCGGGGGCGCCGGAGCAGTCCACCGCACCGGAGGAGCCCGAGCCCGAGCTAGAGCTGGAACGGGTGGTCGTGGAGGTCGGCGGCAAGCGGCTGGAGGTCGTGCTGCCCGCGGCGTTCGGTCTGGGCCGCCCGGGTGGCCGTCCGAGTGCCCGTCGTCCGGCCCGCCGGACGGCTCCGCGCGCGACGACGAGCGGGACGACGCTCACCTCGCCGATGCAGGGCACCATCGTGAAGGTCGCGGTGGCCGAGGGCGACCAGGTGGCCGAGGGCGATCTGGTGGTGGTGCTGGAGGCGATGAAGATGGAGCAGCCGCTCGTGGCGCACCGCGCGGGCACGGTGGCCCGGCTGGCGTCCCAGGTCGGCTCCTCCGTCTCGGCGGGCACGCTGATCTGCGAGATCGTCGACTGATCGTGCAGGTCCCACCTCGGCACGCCCCCCGGCCCGGGGACGGCTGGGTCGAGTGCGGGTGCGGGCGGCGCCACTGGGGTCTCGTGGGTGCGGCCGGTCTGCTGCTGGCCCGCCGGGACGATGCGGGGACCATCACGCACGTCCTGCTCCAGCACCGGGCGCTGTGGTCCGACCAGGGCGGGACGTGGGGGGTTCCGGGCGGTGCGCGCGAACCCGGTGAGACCGCCGTCCAGGGCGCGCTGCGGGAGGCCGCCGAGGAGGCCGGCGTCGATCCGGGCGATGTCGAGGTCGTCGACGAATCGGTGCTGACGCACCCCGACTGGAGCTACACCACGGTCATCGGGTTCGAACGTGCTCCGGTCGCACCGCGCGCCACGGATGCCGAGAGCCTCGAGGTGGCCTGGGTGCCGGTCGACGAGGTGCCGGGGCTCCCGTTGCTGCCGGCCTTCGCGCAGGCGTGGCCCATGCTCCTGACCAGGGCGGTTGCCGCCGCGCCCACGCGGCTGGGCACCCCCGACTAGGACCTACGTCACAGGGGCGCGACTTGCCTCGACCCACTTGGGTAAGGGTAACCTCATCTCCATGAGGTAAGCCTTACCTCAGTGTGGCGGATGCCGTCCGCCCCGAACGGGAAGCAGTCATGGTCGCCAACTACCTCATCGGGCTCCGCGAAGGACTCGAAGCCGCACTCGTGGTCGGGATCCTCGTCGCCTACCTGGTGCGCACCGGACGCCGCGACCTGCTCCCCGTGCTGTGGACCGGGGTGGGGTTGGCGCTCGCCATCTCGCTCACCTTCGGGGCGATCCTCACGTGGGGCCCGTCCGGGCTGTCCTTCGAGGCGCAGGAGGCCATCGGCGGCACCCTGTCGATCCTGGCCGTCGGCCTGATCACCTGGATGATCTTCTGGATGGCCCGCACCGCACGGTCCCTCAAGGCGAACCTCCAGCACCGCCTGGACGACGCCGTGGTCGCGGGCAAGCGTGCCGTCCTCGTGATGGCCCTGCTGGCTGTCGGCCGCGAGGGGCTGGAGACCGCGCTGTTCCTCTGGGCCGGGGCCCAGGCCACCGGGCGGACCACGGCACCCCTGCTCGGTGCCGTCCTCGGCCTGGCCAGCGCCGTCGTCCTCGGCTGGCTGCTGTACCGCGGTGCCGTGCGGATCAACCTGCAGCAGTTCTTCGCCTGGACCGGGACCTTCCTCGTCGTCGTCGCCGGCGGGGTGCTCGCCTACGGCGTGCACGACCTGCAGGAAGCCGGGATCCTGCCCGGTCTGAGCTCGCTGGCCTTCGACGTGTCCGCGGTGATCCCCCCCACCTCGTGGTACGGGACCCTGCTCAAGGGCATCCTCAACTTCTCCCCCGCGACCACCTGGTTGCAGGCGATCGCCTGGGTCGCCTACGTCGTCCCCGTGATGACGATGTTCGTCCGGCAGGCCTGGGGCCACGCCCCCGCCCGGCCCGCACCGGTCGCCGTCGCGACCGTCGCCTGACTCCGCCACCCGCCCGCACCGCTCCTTGGGAGAACCATGTCCCGGCTCCGCCTGCTCGCGCCCGCAGTACCCGTCCTCGCCCTCGCGCTGACCGCCTGCGTGCCCAACACCCCGACCTCAGCCAGCAGTGCGACGGCCGGTGGCGCGCTCACCGTCAGCTCGACCGAGCAGGGCTGCGCCGTCTCGGCGACCAGCGCACCCTCCGGGACCCTCAC
>JAHIJU010000287.1 GCA_018898235.1 Actinomycetota bacterium
CGGCTTGAGGCCGTGCTCGGCGAACAGCTCGGGGTGCAGGAACGGCAGCTCGACGGCGTCCCGGATCGCCTCGATCTGCGGACCCAGGCCACCGATGTCCTGGTACTCGATGTCCGGGACCTCCTCGAGGACGAGATCCTCGACCTCAGCCCGCGGGATCACCTCGAAGACGAACCCGCTGCGCGAGTCGATCGTCAACGCGTCCCCGATCCGAACCCCGGCGTCGACCACCTGGCCCGCGAAGCGCACGACCCGTTCCTCGTCACCCCGTCCGACGACCAGCGCGCGCCCGGCACCGAGCAGCTCCTTGATGGTGACCAGCTCACCGACCATCTCGTAGCCGCCCGCCTCGACGACGGTCAGCGCCTCGTTGAGCATGACCTCCTGGCCGGGTCGTAGTGCGGCCAGGTCAAGGGACGGGCTGGCGCCGACGTGCATCTTGCGTCCCTGCGAGACGATGTCGACCGAGCCGTCGGGACGTGCGGCGAGGAACGTCGCGTAGGTCCCCGGCGGCTTGGCCAGGTCGTCCACCTGGTGCTTGAGCTCGACGATCTGCTCGCGGGCCGCGATCAGGGCCTGGCTGAGCCGCTCGTTCTTGGCAGCGAGCACCGCGAGCTCACGGTGCGCGTCCTGCGCCGTCGGGTCGGTCATGTCGCCCTCCGATTCGGTCCTGCGGTCCTCCGATGGGTGTGCAGACGAGCACCTCGTCGTGCCTGCTGGTCTTCTGACAGTAGTCGGGGATGTCAACCGGCTCGCCGGGGCGCGCCCCGGGTCACTCGGGGTCGGGCGCCGGCTCCAGGTCCCGGCGCACCCGACGGACCTTCTTGTCCGAGATCGGAGCCTCGCCCAGGTCCTCGGGTGACCAGGCCCCGTCCACCGGGTAGGCGCCCTTGGAGGGCCGGCGCCGGCGCACCGGCGCCACGACGCCGTCGGCCAGCCTGCGCGTGGTGAGCAGGAACCCGGTGTGCCCGATCATCCGGTGCTCCGGTCGCACGGCCAGGCCCTCCAGGTGCCAGCCCCGCACCATCGACTCCCAGGCCACCGGTTCGGTGTAGCGACCGTCGGCGCGCACGTCCTCGGCGAGCCGGGACAGCTGGGTGGTCGTCGCGACGTACGCCAGCAGCACACCGCCCGGGGCGAGCGCCGCGGCCGCGGGGGCCAGGTTCTCCCAGGGGCGAGCATGTCGAGCACCACCCGGTCCACGCTGGCTGCACCGAGGCCGAGCAGCGCATCGGCCACATCGCCGAGCTGCAACGTCCAGGCCGGGTGCTCGCCGCCGAAGAACTGCTCGACGTTGGCCCGGGCGATCGCGGCGAAGTCCTCCCGTCGCTCGACCGAGAGCAGCGAGCCGCCGTCGCCGACGGCGCGCAGCAGCGACAGGGTGAGCGCCCCCGAGCCGACACCGGCCTCGACCACCCTGGCGCCGGGATAGATGTCGGCCATCGTGACGATCTGCCCGGCGTCCTTCGGGTACACGACGGCCGCACCGCGCGGCATCGACATCACGTGATCGGCCAGCAGCGGTCGCATGGCCAGGTACTCCACGCCGGCCGTCGTCGTCACGACGACGCCCTCGTGGGAGCCGATCAGCTCGTCGTGCGCGATCAGGCCACGGTGGGTGTGGAACGACGCGCCGGCGGCCAGGGTGATGGTGTTGGGGCGGCCCTTCACGTCGGTCAGCTGGACGCGCTCACCGGCACGCAGGGGACCCCGGCGCAGGTCGGCGCCGGTCGGGACGGTTGCAGTCACGACCGACCAGTCTAGGCAGCGGGGGCCGGTCAGCCGCGCACGGCGGCGAGCACGTCCCCGACCCGCACCAGCGCCACGACCATGCCGTCGTCGAGCGCGACGACGGCCGAGCCTGCACCGGCTCCGCCCGCAGCGGCCGCGACCGCCTGGAGCAGGGCGTGCCCGCGGGCGTGCGCGTCGATCACCGCGCCGAACGGCAACGGCACGCTGACCGCCTGCACGGGCGTGGTGGCCACCGCATCGGCCGGGACCGAGGCCGCGGCCGCAAGGTCGACGAATGCCGCGGGCCGCCCCTCGGGGGACAGCAGGACGACGTCCACCGCGCCGACCTCCCGCGCGCGCAGACCCGCCGCCAGCACCGTGGTGTCGTACGGCACGCCGACGGCCGGGCGACCGACACCGGCGACGGTGAGCGAGTCGACCTGCCTGCCACGGCTCCCGGAGGCGATCGACTCGCTGGCACCGGTCCACAGGAACGCGGCGATCAGCGCGGCCCAGACCACCGTGAACAGGCTGGGCGTCCCGCCTGACGCCAACGGCAGCCCGATCGCGACCAGCAGCGTCCCCGCGGCCACCACCCGCCCGGTCCAGCCGGCCACGACCGATCCGGTGTGGCGGTCCTTGGTGACGGCCCAGACCGCGGCCGCCAGGATGCGCCCGCCGTCCAGCGGCAGGCCCGGGACCAGGTTGAACGCGCCGACGAAGCCGTTCGACACGGCGCCGGAGTACATCAACCACTCACCCAGGGAGCCCACGGGGGCGATCGCGGCCAGGCCCAGGAACACCAGGGCGAGCACCAGGTTGGCGACCGGGCCCACGACGGCCACCAGTGCCGTGGTCCCAGGCCCGGGGTCGGGTCCGTCGAACGTGGTGTGCCCGCCCCAGAGTGTGAGCACGAACGCCCGCGGCTGCTGGCCCCGACGTCGGGCGACGAGGCCGTGGGCGAGCTCGTGGATGAGCACGGAGCCGAAGAGCAGCACCACGAACGCGGCCGCGACCACGTAGGACCGCGAGCCGAGGCCGGACAGCGACGGCGCGAACATCAAGGTGAGCACGACGGCGGCGAGCAGGGAGCTGGGCGCCAGCACCACCGGGGCCCCGGCCACGTGGCCGATCACCCACCCGCGCTGCCGGTCCTGCGGGGTCTGGGGTCGGCTCACCGCCCCAGCCTAGGTGGCGCGCCGGCACGGTCCGGTGCGGCGTGTGGGTGCGGCGCCCTAGCCTGACCGATGTGAGCATCCCGCTGCAGGACCCGAGCGCCGGACCGGTCACCGACGACCCGGCCGCACCCGTGGCCGACCGGGTGGTTCGCGCGCCCGGCCTGTCGCCGTCGCGGGCCAAGGACTTCCAGCAGTGCCCGCTGCTCTTCCGCCTGCGGGTCGTGGACCGGATCCCCGAACCGTCCAGCCAGCCGGCCGTGCGCGGGACTCTGGTCCACGCCGTGCTCGACGCGCTCTTCGACTCCCCCGCCCCCGAGCGGACCGTGGAGCAGGCTCACCGGCTGCTCGACCCGCACTGGCAGCGGCTGCTCGAACGGGACCCCGACCTGGCGGGCCTGTTCACCTCGCCGGAGGAGCTGACCGCCTGGCTGGACTCGGCTCGCGTGCTGATCGGGAGGTACTTCGAGCTCGAGGACCCGACCCGGCTGTCACCGCGCGCGCGCGAGCTGCGGGTCGACCACCAGCTCGAGGACGGCCCGGAGCTGCGCGGCATCATCGACCGGGTCGATGTGGCGCCCAACGGCTGGATCAGGATCGTCGACTACAAGACCGGCCGCTCACCCCGCCCCGGGTACGAGGCCGACGCGTTGTTCCAGATGAGGTTCTACGCCTTCGTCGTCTGGCGCACCCGGGGGGTGCTGCCCCGTGCGCTCCAGCTGGAGTACCTGGGCGACGGGACGATCGTCACCCATGAGCCCACCGAGCAGGAGATGGTCACGTTCGAGACCCGGATCCGGGCACTGTGGACGACCATCCGCGACGTCGCGGCCTCCGGCAGGTGGACACCCCGGCCGTCACCGCTGTGCTCCTGGTGCTCCTTCCGCGACCTGTGCCCGCAGTTCGGCGGGACGCCGCCACCGATCGACGAGGCGGCGGTGCGCCGGGCGTTCGGACCCGCCGCCTGAGGGCCTGTCTCACCCGGCGTGCCGCGCCGCGCGGCCTAGGCTGGAGCGATGACGTCCCCCGTGTCGCGCTCCCTGCCGCCCGAGGAGACCGTCCTCCTCGCGGCCTTCGAGGGCTGGAACGACGCCGGCTCGTCCGCGAGCGACGCCCTCGACCACCTGCATGCGGTGTGGGACGCCGAGC